>DATABP010000112.1:0-5364 GCA_036259515.1 Thermoanaerobaculia bacterium
GCCGCCGCTGCCGCCGCTGCCGCCGCTCACCCCCTGCGCGCCCGTGCCTCCCGTCGCGTTCATGGCCTCTCCTTTGGTGAATGAGATGTTTTCGCGAGCACTGGTCGGCGAGGAGCCTACGGGCGCGGCTCCGAGACAGTCAAATCTCGATATGCGTAAGACTGCGGTCCGGCACGACCAAGGCGCCCGGCGGCATGTAACGGCGCCCGTTCGCTGGCGCCTCTCGGTCATGGGACACCTGCTGCCGGAGCGTCCGGATCCCGAGCGCAAGCGTCTGGCGGTGTTCGTCCACGGCTTCGGCAGCTCCGCCGACTGCTGGTCCCGATTGCGCGAGCTGTTCCGGAGCGACCCCACGGTCTCGGCCGGCTTCGACCTCGCCTGCTTCGAGTACCCGACCCGCTGGTTCAACCTCCGTTTCACCCGCCGCATCCCGACGCTGAAGGAGATCGCCGGCGGGCTGGCGAGCTTCCTCGAGACCGCCGCGCTGGCGCCGTACCGCGAGATGGTCCTCGTCGGGCACAGTCAGGGCGGTCTGGTGATCCAGCGCTACCTGGTCGACAAGCTGAGCCGCGGCCGCTCGGAGGACCTCCACCGCCTGCGCTCGGTGGTGCTGATCGCCACTCCCAACCTCGGCTCGACGCTGCTCTCGGGGCCGCGCAAGCTGATCTCCCACCTCTTCGACAACCCCCAGGAGCGGACGCTGCGGGTGTTCGACACCGAGATCACCGAGATCCGGACCGTGCTCACGGAGAGGGTGGTCGGGGCGCGGCAGGCGACGATGGTCGACTGGCCGGTGCCGATCCAGTGCATCTACGGCCTCGAGGACGGGGTGGTGGTCGAGGCCTCGGCGCGCGGCGCGTGCGACGAGGACTGCGTGGTTCGCGTCGCCGGCGACCACCTCACCGTCCTCCAGCCTCCCGATCGCGACGACGCGCGGTACCGGGCGCTGGCCGAGGCCCTGCTCGACCCCTACGGCCACCGCTGCGTCTTCGAGGTCGACCTCTACGACATCCTCGTCGCGGTGCGGCCGATCCCCGGCGGCCGGCTGTTCGAGCTCCCGCTCGCCGGCCGCACCGTCCGGGTGCGCACCGACAACGTCGCGCGCGTCGAGCGCTCCCTCCGCTTCTCGCGGCGGAACCGGTGCCGCCACATGTACCGGATGCGCTACGGCACGCGCAGCGACGGCTACATCCGCGCCGAGATCAGCCATCCGAACGAGGCGCCGCCGCAGGAGCAGCAGGTCTACGAAGACCAGGGGACCTCGATCACCTTCGGGTTCCGTCCCATGAAGGGCGAGACCTACCGGCTCGACGTCGAGGTCTTCAAGGGCTTCGATCCCGGGCACCGCGACGCCCACTTCCACCTCGCTCCGCCCGACGACCGCGCCTACTTCAAGGCCGTCCGGGTGCGGCTCGACCTGTCCGCCTATCTCGGCGCGGGCTGGCGCTCGACGAAGCCGCCGCGGCTCTACCACCACCCTCGCGACGAGGGGCACTCGCAGCTCTGCGAGGGCCGCCGCTTCGGGACCTCCGTCCCGGCGACCGCGGACGGAGGCGGCAGGTGGAGCTGGGAGCTCGCCAACCTGCGCGGCGGCGTGCTCGACCTCGTCTGGGACGTCGACGAGCCGCTGCCGGCGGAGCACGGCGAGGAGGTCGAGGCGATCACCCGCGCCGTCGACGCGATGGAGCTCTGACCGGCGCCGTCAGTCCGCCCGCGCCTGCCGCGCCCGCGCCAGCTCCGGACGCTCGGTGTCGGCGTCCTTCGCCAGCTCGGCGAGCTCGGCGTAGAGGGCCGCGGCGCGCTCGGCGTCGCCCAGGCGCTCGGCGGCGCGGGCGGCGCCGGCGAGCGAGTGGAAGCGCCGGGGCGCGGTGCGCAGCGAGGCCTCGTACGCCGCCAGCGCGGCGGCGGCGTCGCCCAGCTCGAGCTCGAGGTCGGCGAGCATCTCGCGGGCGGGCAGGAGCGAGCCCGGGGTGACCGGGTGCTTGTCGATCGAGTCCTCGAGGTCGGCGGCGGCGCGGAGGAGGCGGCGGGCCTCGTCGGGACGGCCCTCGGCGTGCGCCAGCCAGCCGGCGGCGGCGAGGCGCTGCACCTCGACCTGGCTCGCCCAGTCGAAGCCGCCCTTGGCTCCTGCCGCGAGCTGCTGCTGGACCGCCGCGAGCCGCTCCACCGCGGGCCGCGCCCGCTCGGCGTCGCCGGAGCGCGCGGCACCCACGGCGCGGGCGAGGTCGACGAGCGCGAGGGCGTAGGGAAAGCGCTCCCAGGGCAGCACGGCGGGCGGGTCGGGCAGCGCGGCGGCGGCGGCCCAGTCGCGCCGCTCCAGCGCGTAGCGCGCCGGCACCGCGGCCAGCGCGTAGGCGGCGGAGAACTGCGGTTCGTCGAGCGCGCGCACCGCGGCCACCCGCTCGACCAGCTTCCGCGCCTCGGCGTCGCGAGCGGTCTGGAGGTAGGCGTAGGCCAGGTAGTCGATGGCGTGGAGGGCGTTGAAGCCGGTGGCGTCGGGGTGCTGCCGCGCGGTCTGCCGGTCGTCGACGCGGGCCGAGTCGAGGTTCGAGGCGATCGCCTCGTCCCACAGGCCGAGCCGCACGAAGATGTGCGACGGCATGTGCAGGGCGTGCGGCGAGTCCGGCGCGATCGCGGCGTAGGCGCGCGCCGCCGGCAGCGCCAGCTCGGCGATCTCCGGGTAGTCGAACGAGTGGATCATGTAGTGCGCGATGCCCGGGTGCTCCGGATGGCGCGGCAGCAGGCGGTTGAGGACCTCCGCCGCCTGCCGCTGGAGCGCGTAGCCCTTGTCGACCGGCGAGTTGTAGGCGACGCCGAGGATCGACAGCGCGTGGAAGACCGCCGCCTCGTCGTCGTCCGGGTGCGCCGCGGCCACGCGGCTCATCGCCGCCTCGAAGGCGCGCACGCGGGTGCGGTGGTCGACGGTGTCGGCGTCGCGGTAGAAGGCGGCGATCGCCTCCACCCAGGCGCGCTCGCGGGGCGGCGTCCCCTCGGCGGCGGCGAGCGCCACGGCGCGCTCCGCCGCCGCCCGCCCGGCGGCGAGCTCGGCCGGCGTCGGCGGCGCCCAGATGGGGTGGAACCAGCTCATCGCCGTGCCCCACTGGGCCATCGCGCACTCCGGATCGGCCGCCGCCGCCTCCGCGAACGCCGCGGTCGCCTCGGCGTAGCCGAAGGAGTGGAGGAGCGCCACGCCGCGCGCGAAGGGAGCCTGCGCGGCGGCCGCGCAGGAGGTGGGGAAACGGACGGTGCCGAGCCGCTCGGGTGCGGCGTGGGCGTGCTGGGAGTGGTCCTCGGCGGCGGGCTGGGCGTCGCCGTGGGGGTGTTGCGTGTGGTCGGCGGCGAGGGAGACGGCGGGCGAGGCGAGGACGGCGAGGGCGACGGCGGCGATCCACGGGTTCATCGGGTGTCTCCTGGTGGGTGGTCGGAATGCTACTCCAGGGTGGGGGCGGGCGAGAGGCAGCCCGCCGCGTTCCAGGCGTCGGAGCGGTGGTTTCGTTTCACTCGCCGCGCGGTCGAGCTCCCGGCCGTCGAGTGGGGAAGCCGGGCGGTTTCGCTTCACCGCCCCGGGGTGTCCAACCGGACATGCCCCCCTCCCTGCGCGACCCGAGGATCTTCCAGAGCGCCACCGTGCTGTCGGTCTCGCCTGGTCGCTCGTCGCGCTCGATTTCGAGCTCCGGGCCGGGATCGCGGCGACGATCCTCGCCGTCTGCCTCGGCGCGCAGTACGTCGGCGGCCGGCTTTCGGGGCTCGGGCGCTTCGATCCCAAGAGCGCGCTGATCTCGGCGGTGTCGCTGGCGCTCCTGCTGCGCACGAATTCCGTATGGGTCGCGGCGCTGGCGGCGCTCCTCGCCGTCGGCAGCAAGTTCGCGATCCGCGTGCCGGCGGCGTCCGGCGGGCCGCCGAAGCACGTCTTCAACCCGACCAACTTCGGGATCGCCGCCACGCTGCTCCTCACCGACGCCGCCTGGGTGTCGCCGGGGCAGTGGGGCTCGGCGGCGGTGGCGGCGTTCGCCGTCGCCTGCGCCGGCATGCTGGTGGTGCGGCGGGCGGAGCGGGGCGACGTCACCTGGGCCTTCCTCGCCGCCTACGGGGCGGTGGTCGTCGGGCGGGCGCTGTGGCTGGGCGATCCGCTGTCGATCCCGCTCCACCAGGTGTCGAACGGGGCGTTCCTGATCTTCGCCTTCTTCATGATCTCGGACCCCAAGACGACGCCGGACTCGCGCGCCGGGCGCATCCTCTTCGCCGTGCTGGTGGCGGCGGGCGCCGGCTTCGTCCACTTCGTGCTGTACCGGCCGAACGGGCTGATCTGGTCGCTGGCGGCGCTCTCGCCGCTGGTGCCGCTGCTCGACCGCCTGCTCCCGGGGCGGCGGTACCGGTGGCCGGGGGCGGAGGCCGCCCCACCGGCCCCAGCGCCGGCGCCGCTCCCCGTTCCGGTCCCCGTTCCCGTCACCGCCGCCCGTCCCGAGCTCGCCTGGGTTACGAAAGGAAAATCGCCATGAGCCGTCGTCTCCTCGCCGCCGTCCTCGCCGTCGCCGCCGTCCTCGCGCTGGCGCCGCCCGCCCTCGCCTTCTGCGGCTTCTACGTCGCCAAGGCGGACACCGATCTCTTCAACGAGTCGTCCAAGGTGGTGCTGGTGCGCGACGGCGACCGCACGGTCCTCACCATGTCGAGCGACTATCGCGGCGAGCCGGAGGAGTTCGCCCTGGTGGTGCCGGTGCCGACGTTCCTGGAGCGCGGGCAGATCCACGTCGGCAACCAGGGGGCGATCGACCACCTCGACGCCTACACCGCACCGCGGCTGGTCGAGTACCACGACCCGAACCCCTGCCACCGGTATCGGGAAGAGGTCCAACTGAGCGCGGCCCCCAGCGACGCCGGGGCGGGCGCCGAGCGCCGCCGCGCCGACGCGCTCGGGGTCACCATCGAGGCCGCCTACACGGTGGGGGAGTACGACGTCCTCGTCCTCTCCGCCGAGGAGAGCGACGGCCTCACCACCTGGCTGACCGAGAACGGCTACCGCATCCCGGACGGCGCCGCCGAGGTGCTCGGCAGCTACCTCCGGCAGGGGATGCGGTTCTTCGTCGCCAGGGTCAACCTCGGCGAGCAGCGGCGGCTGGGCTACTCCTTCCTGCGCCCGCTCCAGATCGCCTACGAGACGCCGAAGTTCATGCTGCCGATCCGCCTCGGCACGGTCAACGCCGCGGGGCCGCAGGAGCTGTTCGTCTTCGCGCTCACCCGCAGCGGCCGCGTCGAGACCACCACTTACCGCACCGTGAAGCTCCCCTCGGACGTCGACGTGCCGCTCTTCGTGGAGGACGAGTTCGCCGACTTCTACCGCGCGATGTTCGACCGCCAGGTGGCGCT
>DATABP010000113.1:0-3324 GCA_036259515.1 Thermoanaerobaculia bacterium
GAGGTGCCGATCTTGGGCGTCAACCTCGGCTCGCTCGGCTTCCTCACCGAGGTCAGCCGCGCCGAGCTCTACCCGGCGCTGGTCGACGTCCTCGACGGGCGCTACGAGATCGAGGAGCGGCCGCTCCTCGACGTCGAGCTCGTGCGCGGCGGCGCCGGCCGCGGCGGCGGCAAGGCGGGCAACGGCTCGCCGCACCGCTGGCGGGTGTTCAACGACGCGGTGATGATGAAGGGCGCGCTGTCGCGGATCATCGAGCTGTCGCTGCGCGTCGACCGCAACCTGGTCGCCCGCTTCCGCGCCGACGGCATCATCGTCTCCTCGCCCTCCGGCTCCACCGCCTACAACCTCTCGGCCGGCGGCCCGGTCGTCCACCCGCTCCTGCCGGTGGTGCTGCTCACCCCGATCTGCCCCCACGCGCTGACCCTGCGGCCGCTGGTGGTGCCCGCGACGGCCACCGTCGAGCTGACCCTCGAGACCGACCACGAGGAGGTCTTCCTCACCCTCGACGGGCAGGAGGGGGCGAGCGTGTCGAAGGGCGACACGGTGTGCGTCTCGCGCTCGGAGCGGGTGAGCCGGTTCGTCAAGGTCAGCGGCCGCACCTTCTACGACAGCCTGCGCGGCAAGCTGCGCTGGGGCGGGCTCAACGTCGCCGCCCACCTCGGCTCGGACCGCGAGCGGGGCGGGGGCGCGTCGGAAATGAACCCGGGCGCGTCGGAAATGAACCCGGGCGCGGCGGAATGAACCCGGGCGCGGCGGAATGAGCGAGCCGGAGCTCCAGGAGGATCCCCGCCGCCCCTGGCCGCGCCGGATGGCGCGGCCGCTCCTCTGGGTGCTGCTGGCCGTCGTGCTGCTGGTGGCGGCACTGGTCGTCCTCTACCGCAGCCCGTGGGCGGCGGAGCGGGTGCGCCTCCTCGTCGAGGCGCGGATGAGCGAGTACCTCGACCGCGACGTCGACGTCGGCCGGGTCGAGTACGGCCTCCGCCCCGGCAGCTTCGTGCTCTACGACCTGGTCATCCCCAGCCCCGATCCCGACGACCCGCCGTTCGCCGTCGTGCCGCGGACGGAGGTCCGCTTCGCGCTCTCCGGCTTCACCCGGCTGACGCTCGACGTCGTGCGCGTCGAGGTCGAGCGGCCGGAGGTCCACGTCCTCTTCCACGCCGACGGCACCAACAACCTCCCCGAGCTCCAGCGGCCGCGCCGCGAGGGGCCGGGGCGGGTGGAGGTGGTGATCGGGCATCTGGTCGTCGAGGGCGGCACCCTCCACTTCGACCAGCGGGCGATGCCGCTCGAGATCGACGCCCAGGCGGTGCGCGCCTTCGTCGAAGGGGCCGGCGAGGCGCCGGGCGGCGGCGACCGCTTCCTGGCGGTGGCGGCGGCGCAGGAGGTGCGCATCGTGCTGCCCGACGCGCGGCCGTGGCACGGCGCGCTCGCCGCCCGCGGCTCGTTCGTCCCCGGCCGCGTCGACGTCACCGGCGGCTGGGCGCGCGGGCCGGGGCTGGCGGCGCGCTTCGAGGGCTTCTACGGCTGGAACGAGGAGCAGCGCCACGGCATCGTCGAGGTCGAGGCCGCCGGCGACGCCGAGCTGGCCCGCCGGCTGGGCTACGTCGAGGAGGCGATCGACGGCCCGTTCGGCTTCGAGGGGCGGGTCACCATCGACGAGCGCGACATCTCCTACGCCGGCAACGTCACCTCCGAGCGGCTGGAGTACGGCCCGCGCGCGTTCACCGGCGTCCTCGCCGAGATCGCCGGCGACGCCGACGCGCTGGTCGTCGACGTCGACCGCGCCGGCCACGCCGGCGGCACGGTCGCCGGCGTGGTGCGGGTGGACCTCTCCGGCGCCGACCCCGACGCCGGCCGCGCGGTGGAGATCGACGGAGACTTCGACGACCTGGCGATCGAGGCGCTCCTCGCCGACCTCGACCTCGAGACCGATCTCCTCTCGCGGCTGACCGGGCGGGCGAGCGGCGACCTCGCCTACCGCTTCTCGACCGCGGCGCCGCTCGCCGGCTCGGGGGAGGCGACGGTGCGCGTGGCCGCCGTGCGCGGCGCCACCGAGGACCTGCCGCTCTCCGGCCGCGCCGAGCTCGCGATCGAGGACGGCGTGCTGTCGAGCGACGACGTCGACCTCGCCGCCCCCGGCCAGCGGCTCGCCGCCTCCGGCCGCTGGGACCTCGAGGAGCGCGCCGGCCGCTTCGACTTCCGCCTCGCCACCGAGGACCCCGGCCGCCTCCTCCGCGCCCTGCCGCCGATCGAGGTCTCCGACCCGCCGCCGGGCTGGTTCCCCACCGCCGGCCGCGGCACCGTCGAGGGCACGGTGGCGGTGGCCGGCGAGGAGGTGGAGCTGGAGGCCACGGTCGACCTGACCGGGGTCGTCACCCCGACCCTGGAGCTGGCGCGCCTGCGGGCGCCGGTCGAGCTCCGCGACGGGGTGCTCGTCCTCACCGACCTCCTCGCCGCCGGCCCCGAGCAGCGGCTGACCGCGTCGGGCCGCTGGGACCTCGACGCCGAGCGCGGCCGCTTCGACTTCCAACTCGCCACCGGCGACGCCGGCGACCTCCTGCGCACCGTGCCGGCGATCGAGATCGGCGACCCGCCGCCGGACTGGTTCCCGCTCGAGGGGAGCGGCACCGCCGCCGGGCACCTGGAGATCGCCGGCGGCGAGGTCGCGGTGGTCGCCGACGTCGAGCTCCGGGACGTGGTGACGCCGCGGCTGGAGCTGACCCGGCTCGCCGCGCCTGTCGAGTACCGGAACGGCGTCGTCTCGACCAGCGGCCTCGTCGCCGTCGGCCCCGGGCAGCGGCTGACCGCGTCGGGGCGCTACGACGTGGCGGGCGAGCGCGGCAGCTTCGAGCTCGCGCTGGTCTCGGAGGATCTCGGCGAGATCGCCGCGCTGGTGCCGCGCGAGCCGGGCGCGCCGCCGCCGCCGTGGCTGCCGACCGCCGGCCGCGGCACCGTCGAGGGCACGCTGAGCGTCGCCCCCGGCCCGGAGCTGACCGGGCGCGCCGTCTTCGATCTCGCCGCCGTCGACACCCCCTCCGGCCGCTGGGACACGCTCGCCGGCTCGCTGCGGCTGACCCCGGGCGCCATCCGCGACCTCCGCCTCGAGGCGACCGCCGACGGCGGCGCGCTGGTCGCCGCCGGCGACGTGCCGTTCCCGCTCGACGCCGGCGACCTGGAGCTCTCCGTCTCGGTGGTCGACTTCCCGGTCGAGCGGCTGGCCGGCCTGGTGCCGCAGATCCCGGAGACCACCGGCCGGGTCACCGCCCGGATCGACGCGGTCGGCGCCTTCGACCGTCTCCAGGGGCAGGCGACGGTCGAGCTCGG
>DATABP010000114.1:0-6851 GCA_036259515.1 Thermoanaerobaculia bacterium
GGTCGCGCACGGCCTTCAGGACCGCGGGGCCGGTGCGGTCGATCGTCTCCTCGCGGAACGGGTTGGAGACGTCGGGCAGAAGGTTGCCGACCCAGCCGACGAACCAGAACCCGCCCAGCGTGAGGAGCGCGAGCACGGCGAGCCCGGTCGGGAACTCCCGCCGGCGCGGCGGCTCGGGTGCCGGCGGCGGCTCGGCGGTGGCGGTGGCGGCGCCGCCGCCCGACAGCACGTCGCGGTACTCCTCGCGCAGCTCGCCGTCCGGGGTGAACATCCGGCGGTCGGTCACCTTCATCTCGCGCGGCTTCTTCTCGTCGGCTTCGGACATGGTGGCGGACCTCGGTGCGGAGCGGGGGTCGGGGCGCCGGAGGCGGTGGGTTATGGTACCGACCCGTGGCCGATCTCGGCAAGCTCCTCGCCCTGGTCGCCCGCCTGCGCGCCCCCGGCGGCTGCCCCTGGGATCGCGAGCAGACGCTGGCCGACGTGCGCGGCTACCTGCTCGAAGAGGCGCACGAGACGGCGGCGGCGATCGACCGCGTGGTCGCCGCGGAGGGGGCCGGGGGCGACGCGGCCGCCGGGGAACCCGCCGACGCCTGGCAGGCGCTCGCCGGCGAGCTCGGCGACCTCCTCTTCCAGGCCGCCTTCGTCGCCACCCTCGCCGAGGAGGCCGGCGCCTTCACCGCCGCCGGGGCGATCGACGGCGTCCACCGCAAGATGGTCGAGCGCCACCCGCACGTCTTCCCGCCCGCGGGCGGCGGCGGCGAGGAGCTGCCCGACGCCGCCGCCGTCGCCCGCGCCTGGGAGCGCCGCAAGCTCGCCCGCGAAACGCCGGAGTCGCTCCTCGCCGGAGTGCCGGAGTCGCTGCCCGCGCTCCTCGCCGCCTACCGCATGACCCAGAAGGCGGCCGGCGTCGGCTTCGACTGGCCGGAGGCGGCCGACGTGCTCGCCAAGCTCGACGAGGAGCGCGCCGAGCTCGCCGCCGCCCTCGCCTCGCCGGCCGGCGAGGCGGGCGGCGGCGACGGCGACGCGCGCCGCGAGGCGGTCCGCGAGGAGGTCGGCGACCTGCTCTTCACCGCCGCCAACCTGGCGCGCAAGCTCGGCGTCGAGCCCGAGGCGGCGCTCGCCGCCGCCAACGCCAAGTTCCGCCGCCGCTTCGGCCAGGTCGAGACCGAGCTCGCCCGCCGCGGCCGCCGGCCGGACCAGTCCGACCTCGCCGAGATGGACGCACTGTGGGACAAGGCGAAGCGCGCCGGGCGATGAATGCACTCTGCTCGCTGAGCTCTACTCGCGCCCATGCTCGCTCTTCTCCAGGTTCATGGCAACGAGGGTCATTTGGTCCCTCACCTCTTCGGCTTCCGCATCGAGCCCCTGCCGTTCCAAGGCATCCTTCAGCATGCTCAACGGTTCGAGGAGGGCGGCGTCGCCAGGTCCTTTGGCCTCTACCACGACCTCGTAGGCGCGTCGCGCGTGCTGCTCGGCCACTTCAGGGTGTTCCAGCATGAACGAGGCAGACAGCAGCAGCCAGCCCTCGGCCACCTCGACAGTGCTGGAGCCATAGACGGCCTCGCGAACCCCGATCGCTTCCTGGATCAAGGCTCGCGACATCTTCCGACGCTCCGAAGCCTCGGCGCCCGTCAGGCGGAACGACGTGCCTTGAAGGAGATTCGCAATCTCCTCGAGAATGGCGATCCTCGACGGATGGTGCAAGCCCACCTCGGCCGTCAACCACTCCAACGTTTCCTCGAGGCCTTTGATCGCTCTCTCGCTCTGGCTCGCATGGGCGTGGAGATGGCGAGCCCGCGCCAGAGCGACACGAGTGCCGAGCTCGACGTCGAGTGATCGTGCTGGCGGGCACACCGAGAGCGCCTGCTCCTGAAGCGCTCTGGCCTCCTCGACCCTCTCGACGTTTCGCCCCGCCTCGTCGGCCGCGTCGAGCAAGGACCGGCAGCGGACGCTCGATTCCTCACCCCCGCCGCTCTCCCCCACCGCCACGTTCGGGAACAAGATGAACAGAAACATTGCGCTGGCAATGGCCTTCATTGTTCTTCTCCTAAAGTCCGCACGCTTCGCGAACCCTTGCGGTGATCTGATCGGTCGTCGGTGCATCGCCGGGTCCGGTCGTGAACGTTCCGTCCTCGGTCTGTCCAGCGACATGCATCGTCTCATGAATGACCAAGGCGATCTGCTGGTCGAGAGTCAGATTGATGAAAGAGCTGCAGAGGAAAACATCAGGATCGTACTGGCAACAGGTCGTCCAGGCGGCTTTCCCTTGGTCGCAGGGTACATCTCCGTTCGGCCCTCGCACACCAGTCCCATCACGACCAACGACGTAGTTCTCGATCAGATCATGACCAAGCCTTCCCATCGGATTGTTGAAGAAGAGGCTGCTACATTTGTTCAACGTGTACATCGGTTTGCCGGTCGGACCTATCGTGCTATCGCCTCTCACCTTGTACCAAGCTTGATCGGTCGCGATGTTCCACGCGCGCAGCAAGTGCATCGTCAGCGGCGTGCCGGGGTTGTCAGACTGCTTTTCGTCTCCCGGCCCGTTCCAGCCGCCACCGCCTGGATGATCGACCGTCTCGCCGGTGGGATCCTGAGTCCATCCTCCAGTGCCTCCTCCTGTAGTGCAGCGAACTTCGAGGTAGCTCGAAGTTCCGCGGTCCCAGTCGATGCAGATGCAGCCCGGCTGGCCAGTGCAGAACGACACCGACACTGCCGCCTCGGCATTTCTAGGCATGGTGCTCGCGAAAAGCAACAAAGCCATGCCCACTGTCTTGCGGGGAACAAATTGCACCTTCCGAGCCTCCTTTCCTCCTGAGTTCGTCGGCATGGACTGTTCCGCGTGCCCTCCAATCGCTTCTCAGGTTATAGCTGGAGGCGGATGAAGCAGTCAACCCTAGACTCCATCCCTTTGCGGCGCCGCTGTTAGGCTGACCGCGTGTTCGCCCTCTACCGTCTCGGCGCCCACGCCGGCCTGCGTCTCGCCGGCGCCCGCGCGTTCCGCTTCCGCGCCGGCGGCGCCGACCTCCTCTGCTGGCGGATGGGGCGGCCGGGCGGCGAGCCGTGGCTGCTCCTCCACGGGCTCGGCGCCCTCGCCGCCGGCTGGCTGCCGCTCGCCCGCGGCCTCCGTCGCGAGGGCGAGCTGATCGTGCCGGAGACCTCCGTGCTCGGCGGCAGCCGGGTGCCGGGCGGCGGGCTGGCGGTGGCCGACGGGGTGCCGGCGCTCGCCGCGCTCGTCGAGCAGCGGTTCCCCGGCCGGGCGGTCACCGTCGCCGGCAACTCGCTCGGCGGCTGGATGGCGCTGCGGCTGGCGCTCGCCCGCCCCGAGCTCGTCGCCCGCCTGGTGCTGATCGCCCCCGGCGGCTACCGCGATCAGGACTGGGGAGAGATCGAGCGTCTGCTGCGCATCCGCGACCTCGACGGCGCGGGGCGGGTGGTCGAGGCGATGTTCCTCCGCCCGCCGCTGCCGCCCCGGCTGATGGCGCGCGCCTTCCGCGCCGCCTTCACCTCGCCGGCGGTCGAGGGCCCGCTCGGCAAGCTGTCCGACGCCGACGCGCTCGACGACGCCGAGCTCGGCCGCATCGCCGCCCCGACGGCGCTGGTGTGGGGCGAGCGCGACGGCGTCTTCGACGTCGCCGTCGCCGAGCGGATGGCCGCCGCGATGCCCGCCGCTCGTCTCTACCGCCTGCCGACGGCGCACGTCGTGCAGTGGGACCAGCCGCGAAGCCTGGTCGCCGCGGTCGAGGACTTCCGCGCCCGCACCGGCCGCCCGGCGTCCCCCGAACCACCGAGGAGCCCGTCATGACCACCGCCCCCGACTACGTCGTCTGCGTCGAGTGCGAGACGCCCTGCTACGCCTTCGAATGGGAGGAGGGCCGGCTGCGCGACGCGCTCTGCCAGTCCTGCGGCAACGACGACGTCGACCGCTTCGCGACGCCGGACGAGTTCGAGGCGATGACCGGCGGCTGAGGCGCTGAGTCTTGGAGACTCACCTTTGCGGCGCGACCTCTTGACGGCGACCTGAGTATTCGTCTATCATCCATCTCGCGCGAGCCGCGCGAGCGTGCCCGCGGCGAAACCGAGAACCGACGACGAAGAGGAGGCACACCATGGCCCGCACTCAGATGTCCCGCTGGACCCCCGCGCCCGCCTGGCTCGGCGAGCGCGATCCGTTCCGCCACCTGATGGAGACCTTCTTCCACGACGCCAACGGCCGCGGCGAGGAGCTGTCGAACCGCGCCTGGCACCCGCCGGTCGACATCCGCGAGAACGGCGACGCCTACGTGGTCACCGCCGAGCTCCCCGGCCTGGGCAAGGACGACGTCTCGATCACCATCGAGAACAACGTCCTCAAGCTCTCCGGCGAGCGCCGCTTCGAGCAGGAGGCCAAGGAGGAGGAGTACCACCGCGTCGAGCGCGCCTACGGCTCCTTCACCCGCGCCTTCAGCCTGCCCACCCGCGTCGACCCCGAGCGCGTCGAGGCGAGCTTCAAGGACGGCATCCTCACCATCACCGTCCCCAAGGCCGCCGAGGCCCGCCCCCGCAGGATCGAGATCGCCTGACCCCCGGCCCCGCCCCCCCGGGGCCGCCCCTTTCCTTCGCCTCTCCTTTCTTCTTCTTTCTTCTCTTCTGCAGTTTTCCGCTTTCTCCTCGCCCGCGCCGCCGGCCATGGGTCGATCCGGCAAGAGGCGGCGGCCGGCCTCCCCGAGCACCACCAACCCCGGCACGCCCCTCGCTATACTGCCGACACATGCGCCGCCGCGCCAAAATCGTCGCCACCCTGGGCCCGGCGAGCGCCGACCGCGCCGTCCTCGGCGACCTCCTCGCCGCCGGCGTCGACGTCGTCCGCCTCAACCTCTCGCACGGCGATCACGAGTGGCACCGCGAGCGGATCGCCGACGTCCGCGCGCTGGCCGAGGAGGCCGGCCGCCACGTCCCCATCGTCCTCGACCTGATGGGCCCGCGCTACCGGCTGGGCAAGCTCGAGCGGCCGCGCCTCCTCGCCAGGGACGAGCGGGTGCGCCTCGGCGCCCCCGACGCCGGCGTCGACCTGCCGCTCGACTCGCCGGAGATCCTCGACCACCTCGCCGTCGGCGAGCGGGTGCTGATCGACCAGGGGCTGGTCGAGCTCGAGGTGATCGCCGTCGAGCGCGACGCCGCCACCGCCCGCGTGCTCTCGGCCGGCAAGGTGTCGACCCGCAAGGGGATCAACCTGCCGGACACCGACCTCGGCTTCGAGATCACCGCCAAGGACCGCGCCGACCTTCGCTTCGGCGTCGAGGCGGGGGTCGACTACCTCGCCGCCAGCTACGTCGGCCGCGCCCGCGACCTCGCCGAGCTGCGCGAGGAGGTGCGCGCCGCCGGCGGCTCGATCCCGCTGATCGCCAAGCTCGAGCGCGCCCGCGCCATCGACCACCTCGACGAGATCGTCGCCGCCGCCGACGCGCTGATGGTCGCCCGCGGCGACCTCGGCGTCGAGGTGCCGCTCCACCGCGTGCCGGTGCTCCAGAAGCGGATCGTCGGCGCCGGCCGGCGGCGCGGCAAGCCGGTGATCGTCGCCACCCAGATGCTCGAGTCGATGATGACCCAGCCGCGCCCCACCCGCGCCGAGGCCACCGACGTCGCCAACGCGGTGTTCGACGGCGCCGACGCGTTGATGCTCTCGGGCGAGACCGCCGCCGGCGACTTCCCGGTCGAGACCGTGGCGACGATGGACCGCATCGTGGTCGAGGCGGAGAGCTACCAGCGGCAGGCGCTGCACGGCCTGGGCGACCTCCGCCGCTCGGGCTCGGTCGAGCCGGGCGAGATGATCGGCAGCGTGCTCGGGCCGCTCGCCGAGACCGCCATCGAGGTGCCGGACATGCTGTCGGCGGCGGCGGTCTACACCGCCCGCGAGCTCGGCGCCGGCCGGCTGGTCGCCTTCTCGCAGAGCGGCTTCACCGCCCGGCTGATCGCCCGCTACCGGCCGTCGACCCGGCTGACCGTGTTCACCGTGTCGCGGGAGGTGGCGCGGCGGCTGGCGCTGGTGTGGGGGGTCAACCCGGTGGTGCTCGACTCGGTGCCGGCGCAGGTCGACGAGGTGATCGAGAAGATCGACCAGGAGCTGATCGCGCGCGGCATGTCGGTGGCCGGCGACCTGATCGTGATGCTGATGGGGGCGCCGATCCCCGAGCGGCGGCAGACCAACCTCCTGCGCGTCCACAAGGTGCGCGCCGAGGAGCCGCCCGAGGAGGGGAGCGCCCAGGCCGTCGCCGCCGGCGCCGCGGAGAGCGGCGAGTGATCCCGCTCCGGGACGTCAACCCCGCCGGCCGCCATCCCTACGTCACCGTCGGTCTGATCCTCGCCAACGCGGCGCTCTTCTTCTACGAGCTGTCGCTCGGCCCGCAGGGGCTCGAGGCGTTCCTCTTCGACAGCGCCTTCGTCCCCGGCAAGGTGTTCGGCGAGGGCGACGCCGGGCTCGGCTTCGCCACCACCTCGATCCTGCTCTCGATGTTCCTCCACGGCGGCTGGATGCACTTCCTGGGGAACATGCTCTTCCTGTGGGTGTTCGGCGACAACATCGAGGACGAGCTCGGGCACGTCCGCTTCCTCGCCTTCTACCTCGCCGCCGGCTACGCCGCGGCGCTCGCCCACGCGGTGTCGAACCCGGAGTCGGCGCTGCCGGCGATCGGGGCGTCGGGGGCGATCGCCGGCGTCCTCGGCGCCTACCTGATGCTCCACCCCAAGGCGCCGATCGTCACCCTGATCTTCCTCGGCTTCTTCATCACCACCGCGCGGGTGCCGGCGATCGTCTACCTGCCGATCTGGTTCCTCATCCAGCTCTTCTCCGGCGTCGCGTCGTTCGGGGCCGC
>DATABP010000115.1:0-5775 GCA_036259515.1 Thermoanaerobaculia bacterium
CTCTTCCGGCGCAGGAGCTCGGCGCCGCGGCGGAGGCGCTGGCGCTCGACCTCCTCGGCGGGGAAGACGGAGCCGGTGGCGAGCTCGGCGAGGAGCGCCAGCCCCTCGTCGGTGTGGCGCGCCAGGAGCTCGACCTCGAGGGTGCCGACGTCCCAGTCGGCGCCGCTCGACAGCCGGCCGCCGAGGTCGGCGACGGCGGCGGCGATCGCCGGCGCGTCGCGGGCGGCGGTGCCCTCGTCGAGGAGGTCGGCGGTCATCGAGGCGAGCCCGGCGCGCTCCGCCGGCTCCTCGGCGGCGCCGGCGGCGAACACCAGCCCGAGGTCGACGAGCGGCGCCCGGGGGCTCCTGGCGGCGACCACCGTCAGCCCGTTCGACAGCCGGTGTCGGACGAAGGAGGGGAAGCGGAAGGGGGTGACCGGCCCGGGCGGCGGCGGGGCGTCGCGGCGGACGGCGGCGGTCACGCCCCCTCCCGCGGCACGACGGTGACCACCGCCCGCCGCTCGCGGCGCAGAGACTCGGCGGCGAAGGCGGCGACCTCCGCCGAGCCGATCGAGCGGTAGATCGCCGGCTCCTCGAAGAGGCGCTCCGGCCGGTCGAAGTAGGTGGTGAGCTGCCCCAGGAGGTCCGCGCGGCCGTCGAGCTTCTGGACGGCGAGGAAGTAGTCGTTCTGCACCCGCTCGTGGGCGCGCGCCACCCGCCGCTCGTCGAGCCCCTCGGCCGCCACCCGCTCCAGGTGGCCGCCGATCGCGTCCTCGACCTCGCGCGGGTCGACGCCCGGCCGCGCGGTGGCGACGAGGAGGAAGGTGGCGGCGAGCTCCGTGGGGTAGACGTAGGCGGTGACGTCCTGGGCGATCTGCCGGCGGTAGACGAGGTCCTCGTGGAGGAGCGTCGCCTTGTCGCCGGTCAGCGCGGTGGCGAGGAGGTCGGCGGCGTACCAGCCGCGGTCGCCGTAGCGCGGCGTCCGGTAGCCGAGGTAGACGCGCGGCAGGTGGACGTCGTCGGACAGGGTCTCGCGGCGCTCGCCGGAGAGGGGCGGCGGCTCGGGCACCGGCGGCGCGGCCGGGGCGGCGCCCCGCGGCAGCTCGCCGAACCAGCGCTCGACCCGCTCGCGCGCCTCCCCGGGATCGACCGCGCCGGCCAGCGTCAGCACCGTGTTGTCGGGCCGGTAGTGGGCGCGGAAGAAGGCCTGCACGTCTTCGAGCGTCGCCGCCTCGATGTCCTCGACGTAGCCGATCACCGGCCAGTGGTAGGGGTGGTCGGCGGGGTAGAGCAGCTCGTGGAGGCGCTCGAGCGCCCGGCCGTAGGGCTGGTTGTCCACCCGCTGGCGGCGCTCGTTGATCACCACCTCGCGCTGGGTGTCGAGCTTCTCCTGGGTCATCGCCGGGAGCAGCCAGCCCATGCGGTCGGACTCCAGCCACAGGCCGAGGTCGAGGTAGTGGGCGGGGAGCGTCTCGTAGTAGTTGGTGCGGTCGTACCAGGTCGAGCCGTTCGCCATCCCGCCGGCCTGCTGCACGTAGTGGAAGTGGTCGTTGGTGCCGACGTGGGCGCTGCCCTGGAAGAGCATGTGCTCGAAGAGGTGGGCGAAGCCGGTGCGCCCCGGCCGCTCGTCCTTCGAGCCGACGTGCACCCAGAGGTTGATCGCCACCAGCGGCAGCGCGTCGTCCGGCTGCACCACCACCTGCAGGCCGTTGTCGAGGCGGAAGCGCTCGATGGGAAGGGCGGGAAGCGGGGTCTCGGCGGTACGGCTCACGCGGCGGAGGCTATCGCGGCTTCGGGCAGGCTCTTGACATACGCTCGGTTACCGCCGTACCATCCCGCCCCATGGCAAGGAAACCGGCGTACCTGACCGAGCGGCAGCGGGACATCCTGGAGTACATCCAGCAGTTCCAGAGGGATCGCGGCATCGCCCCGACCCACCGTGAGATCTGCGAACGCTTCGCCTACTCCTCCTACGGCACCGTCTACAAGCACCTCAAGCTCCTGCAGCAGAAGGGCTTCCTGCGCAAGGACTGGAACCAGAAGCGGGGCATCGAGCTCCTGCGCCCGGTGCCCGGCGGCAGCCAGGCCTTCGAGAGCTCCGTCGAGCTGCCGTTCTACGGCCGCATCGCCGCCGGCATGCCGCTCGAGGCGGTGGCCGGCGACGAGACGCTGTCGGTGCCCCACCACCTCCTCGGACGCCGCCGCGGCGAGCACTACGTCCTCGAGGTGATCGGCGAGTCGATGATCGACGAGGGCATCCACGAGGGAGACCTGGTCATCGTGCTCCAGCGCGAGCTCGCCGAGCCGGGCGACATGATCGTCGCCCTGGTCGGCAACGAGGCGACGCTGAAGCGCTTCTACCCCGAGGGCGACACGGTGCGCCTCCAGCCGGCGAACCGCCACATGCAGCCGATCCGCGTGCCGGCCCGCGACGTGCGGGTGCAGGGGATCGTCGTCGGGTTGATGCGGCGCTTCTGACCGATCAGAGCTGCCACAGCCCGAAGAGGTTGCCGGCCGGGTCGCGGAAGAGCGCGAAGGCGCTCCGGCCGACCGGCCGCGGCGGGCGCTCGACGGTGCCGCCGGCGGCCACGACGCGGTCGAGGACGGCGGCGAGCGGCGTGCCGGCGATCTCGATCACCGCCACCGGCTGCTCGACGCCGAGGGCCTCGCGCGAGGCGATGGCGGCCTCGGCGCCGGCGCCCGCTCCCGCCGAGGCCGCGGAGAGCCGCCGCCAGTCGCCGCTCCTCGCCACCGGCCCGGCGCTCCAGCCGAAGGCGTCGGCGTAGAAGCGGGCCAAGGCGGCGGTGTCGTCGGCGGGGATCTCCAGCGAGGCGAGGCGGGCGGTGAAGGCCGGGCCGGGGTCAGGCACCGGCGAGCTCCTCGACGGTCAGCGAGCAACCGCGGAGCTCGGCGCCCGGCGCGCGGCCGAGGAGGCGCAGCCCGCCGTCCTCGAGGCGGCCGAGGTCCTCGGTCAGCAGGTGGATCGCCGACGACAGGTTGGCGAGATCGAAGATCGCCACCAGCCCCGTCCGGCCCGCCGGGCGCTCGGCGAGCGTCTCCGGGTCGACCACCCTCACCCGCACCTGGTGCGGCGCCACGTAGAGCCCGGGATCGCCGCCGGAGAGCGCGCGGGTGTAGAGCTGGCTGGTCAGCTCGGTCATCCCGTACTCGCGGGCGATCGCCCCCGCCGGCACCCCCAGCCGTTCGGCGACCCCGGCGGCGAGCTCGGCCGGCGACGTCTCGCGCTCCCGCCCCTTGAAGCCGCCGGTCTCGAAGACGACGCTCCCCGGCGGCAGGCGGAAGCGGAGGTCGAGCCGCGCCAGGCCGTCGACCAGGTCGGCGAGGGCGAAGGCGGTGGCCAGCACCATCGCCGGCCGGCCCTCGCGCTGGCGGGCGCCCAGCCAGGAGCGGGCGGCCCGGGCGTCGACGCCGCGCGGCCCGAGGCCCCAGGCGCTCGCCTCGCCGCCCCAGCGGCGCACCACGTGGTCGACCATGAAGGAGAGGCTCGAGTCCGGCCGCTCCTCGCGCCGCGGCACCAGCGCCAGCATCGGCGGCCACCCTCCGGCGCGCGGCAGACAGAAACGGGGGAAGGCGGCGTCGATCGTCGCCCGGTAGAGGTCGGAGAAGGGGTGAACGTGGACGCTCCGCGCCGCCTCGCCGCCGGTGGTGCCGCTGCTGCGGAAGGTCTCGACGCCCTGGCTCTCGCCGCCCGCCGCCACCGTCACCGGCAGCGACCTGAACGCCGAGGTCGGCACCGCCGGCACCCGCCGCCAGTCAAAGTCGCCGCCCGGCTCGATGCCACGCGCCGCGCACAGCCGCCGGAACGGCTCGACGCGCTCGAACTGGAGGCGGAAGGCGGCGGCGGCGAGCTCGTCGAAGTCGCCCTCCGCCGGGTCGCGGACGAAGGCGGCGATCCGTTCTGCGAGCTCCTGCATCGGCCCCGGATCATGCCACAGGGGCGGCGCGATCCCTGCGCTATCGTCACCCTCATGGCGCGCGGCGGCGACGGCGGACGCACCCTCCTGGCGAGCAACCGCCGGGCGCGCCACGACTACACCATCCTCGAGACGTTCGAGGCCGGCCTCGACCTCCAGGGCACCGAGGTCAAGGCGGCGCGCGCCGGCAAGGTGCAGCTCAAGGACAGCTACGTCGAGGTGCGCGGCGGCCAGGCGTGGCTGGTCGGCGCCCACATCAGCCCCTACAGCCACGGCACCCACGGCAACCACGACCCCGAGCGCGACCGCCGTCTCCTCCTCCACCGCCGCGAGATCGACCGCCTGATGGGGCGGACGCAGATCCAGGGGCAGACGGCGGTGCCGCTGTCGCTCTACCTCAAGGGCAACTGGATCAAGCTCGAGGTGGCGCTCGCCCGCGGCCGGCAGCTCCACGACAAGCGGCAGGCGGCGAAGGAGCGCATCGCCGATCGCGAGGCGGAGGAGGCGGTGCGCGGGCGCGGGCGGGAGCCGTAGCGGTCGGTGGGGGAGAGCGGGATGGATCGCCGGAGCCTGCTCAAGGCGGGACTGGCGGTCGCCGCGGGGGCGGCGGCCGGGCCGATCGCGGCCGGGGAGCGGTTACCCGCCGCACCGCCGGCGCCGCCGCCGCCGATCCGCCCGCCGCGGCTGCGCGAAGGCGACCTGGTGGCGCTCGTCGCGCCCGCCAACGCCACCTTCCTCGGCGTCCAGCTCGACGTCGCCCGCGAGGCGCTCGAGGCGCTCGGGCTGCGCGTGCGGATCGGCGAGCACCTGCTGTCGCGCTACGGCTCGATGGCCGGCCGCGACGCCGAGCGCGCCGCCGACGTCGACGCCGCCTTCGCCGATCCCGAGGTGCGCGCCGTGCTGCCGATCCGCGGCGGCTGGGGCAGCGCCCGCCTGCTGCCGCATCTCGACTACGACCTCGCCCGCCGCGACCCGAAGGTGGTGCTCGGCTACAGCGACGTCACCGCGCTCCTCCTCGCGCTCCACGCGCGGAGCGGCCTCGTCACCTTCCACGGCCCGAACGGCTTCGGCCGCTGGGACCCGTTCAGCGTCGACCACGTGCGCCGCCTGCTCTTCGCCGCCGAGGCGCCGACCCTCGCCAACCCCGTCGACGACGACCCCGACCGCCTGGTGCCGCTCGAGCACCGCATCCGCATCCTCACGCCGGGACGGGCGCGCGGGCGGCTGGTCGGCGGCAACCTGACGGTGCTCGCCGGCCTCGTCGGCACGCCCTACCTGCCGTCGTTCGACGGCGCCATCCTCTTCGTCGAGGACACCAACGAGGCGATCTACCGGATCGACCGGCTGATGACGCAGCTCGCCCTCGCCGGCCTCCTGGGGCGGATCGCCGGCTTCGTCTTCGGCACCTGCGAAGGCTGCGGCCCGGGGGAGGGTTACGGCTCGCTGACGCTGGAGGAGGTCCTGCGCGACCACGTCGGCGCGCTGGGCGTGCCGGCCTGGCACGGGGCGATGATCGGCCACGGCATGCCGCAGTGGACGGTGCCGATCGGAGCCGAGGCGGAGATCGACGCCGACGCGGGGACGGTGCGGCTGCTGGAGGCGGCGGTGGCGGAGGAGCCGTCGCCGAGGGCGTGAGCCCGGCGCATGGTGGCGGTGAGGGGACTCGAACCCCTGACCTAGCGATTATGAGTCGCTCGCTCTAACCGGCTGAGCTACACCGCCGCGGGGTCGGGACGCGGGCCGCTGGGACGGGACCCGGCGGGCGCCGGGCCCAGAAACGAACGCGGCCAACCCGCGGACGAGCCGGGGTTGGCCGCGCGGCACCGCATGATAGCGCAGCGCCGCGTTCGCCGCCAGGCGG
>DATABP010000116.1:0-4635 GCA_036259515.1 Thermoanaerobaculia bacterium
CGCCGTCGTGACGACGGCGCCCTGGCCGGCCTCGCCTGGCTCGAGGGCGACGCGCCGCGCGGGATGGCGGTGCGCTTAGCGCGCTGGGACGGGCTGCGCTGGGCGCCGGCCGAGACAGTCGCCGCGCCCGGGCCGGGCAGCCAGCTCGCGCTCGTCGCGACCGCGCTGGCCGACGGCACGCTGCTCCTCGCCTGGAGCGCCTTCGACGGCAGCGACGACGAGGTGGTGTGGAGCCGCCGGGACGGCGACGCGTGGAGCCGGCCGGAACGGATCGCCGCCGACAACGCGGTCCCCGACGTCACGCCGGCGCTGGTTGCCGTCGACGGCGGCGCGCTCGCCGCCTGGGCGACGTTCGCCGACGGCGCCTACCGCGTCGTCCTCGCCCGCTACGCGGACGGGCGCTGGAGCGCGCCCCGGCCGGTGGCGCCGCCCGGCACCGCCTTCCCCGGCTTCGAGCCGGCGACGGTGGCGCCGCGGCTCCTCGTCCGCCGCGCTGCGCCGGCCGGCTGGCTGCTGATCGAGCTCGACGCCGAGCACCGGCCGGTGCGGCAGGCCATGGCCGAGGGGACCGGCAGCGTCCGCCCGTCGATCGTCGAGGACGTCGGCGACGGCGTCCACTTCGTCTGGGCCGGCAGCGACCTGGTCCCCTACGGCGCGTGGGAGGCCCCCGAGCGCCGCGCGACACCGGAGACCGCGCCGTGAGCGCCGCCACCGCCCAGCGACGGGCCGCCGCCGCGCTCGCCGCGCTCGCCCTCGCCACCCTCCTCGCCTCTCCCGCCTCGGCGCAGCTCGTCTACCTCGCCTACGGCGACTCGATCACCGCCGGCTCGTTCGACGACCCCGACCGCGCCGAGACCGGCTACCCGCCGCGGCTCGAGGAGCTGCTCGCCGCGCGGGGCATCCCCGCGGAGGTCGAGAACCACGGCTTCCCCGGCGAGACCACCTTCGACGCGCTCGCCCGCCTCGACTCGGTGCTCGACCGCGGCGGCGACGTGCTGCTCCTGATGGAGGGCACCAACGACGTCGGCCTGCGGGTGTCGAACGAGACGATCGCCTTCAACCTGGCGGAGATGGCCGACCGCGCCGAGCAGCGCGGCTTCGAGGTCGTCCACGCCACCGTCATCCCGCGCCGCAACACCGCCGGCTACGACGGCAACAACATCGTCACCGGCGACCTGAACGGCCTGATCCGCGAGCTCGCCTTCGCCGAGGGCCGCAACCTCGCCGACCCTTTCGAGGTCTTCCTCCACCACACGGACGACCCGTTCACCACCCTCTACGTGGGCGAGGGCGACCACCTGCACCCCAACGCCGCCGGCTACGACCGCATCGCGGAGGTGTTCGCCGACGCGCTCTCCGGGATCGACGCCGTGCGCCCGGTGACCGGCCACGTCTCGCCGCGCGACGACCAGCAGAACACGCCGCGCAACACGCCGATCGAGATCGACCTCTACGACTTCGGCGCCGGCCTGGAGACCACCGCCACGCGCCTCTTGATCAACGACCAGCCGGTCGAGGCCGAGATCACCGGCGACTCCCGCCGGCAGCGCATCCGCTACGCGCCGCCGACGCCGTGGGTAGGGGTGGTCTTCGTCGGCCTCGAGGCCGCCGACCGCGCCGCGCCGCCGCACACCCGCGAGGGCACGCTGCTCCAGTTCGTGGTCGCGGGCACCGACTTCCTCCCCGGCGACATCAGCCGCGACGGCCGCGTCGACGGCGCCGACCTCGTCGCCATGGGCCTCGCCTTCGGCTCGACCCGCGGCCAGGGCCGCTTCCTCGGCATCGCCGACCTCGACCGCGACGACGACATCGACGGCAACGACCTGGCGGTCCTGGCGTCGAACTTCGGCCGCCGGTCGTTCTAGTCGCCCGGCGCCGTCACTCCGCGCGCAACGCGACCAGCGGGTCGACGCGCGTCGCACGGTAGGCGGGGAGGAAACAGGCGACGAAGGAGACGGCACAGACGATCGCCATTGCGGTGAGATAGCTCGCCGGTTCGTCTGCGGGCAGCCCGAACAGCAGTCGACCGAGGAAGCGCGTCGTCCCCCAGGACGCGAGCAGCCCGATGGCGACGCCGATCACGATCAGCACCGCACCCCGGCCGAGCACCAGGCGCAGCACAGCGCCGTCGGTCGCGCCGAGCGCCCGCCGCACTCCCAGCGCCCGCCGCTCCACGGTGACCGAGTAGGAGAGGACGCCGTAGAGCCCAGCGGCGGTCAGAAGGAGGCCGATCGCGGCGAACAGGGCGGCGAGGAGTGCGACGAAGCGCGGGCCGGCGACCGAGATGGCGAGCCGATCCTCCAGCGCGCCCGCTTCGTCGACCGCCACGCCGGGCTCGATCTCGCCAACTCGCGCGCGCAGCACCGGGATCAACCCCGACGGGCGTCCGGTCGTGCGCAGCACCAGGGTCAGGCGTGCGGCTCCACGCCGCCCGGCCTCTTCCGCCAGCCGGTAGGAGGCGTAGACCTCGGGCTGCGGCTCGGAGCCGAACCCGAGCAGACGCACGTCCTCGACGATGCCAACCACGGCGACCGTTGCTCCGGCGAGCTCGAGCTGCTGGCGAAGAGGGTCGAGGCCCGGAAGATGCTCGCTCGCGAAGCTCTCGTTGATGACCGCCACGGGTGCCGCGGATCGATGCTCCCGCTCGTCGAGCCAGCGTCCCGCGCGGAGCCGCAATCCGACCGCTTCCGCGTACCCCGGGCTGGTCCACTGCGGCACCGCGAGTCGGCGAGCCGACGGCTGGCCGACGACGCCGACACTGACCTTGGTCAGTCCCGCGGCGAGCGGCGGATGAGCCACGACGCCCGCCGCCTCGACCGCCGGCTCGGCCGCCATGCGGTCGAGCAGAGCGTCGAAGAGCGCCCTCTGCCTCCCCGCGTCGTCGATGCCCGCCGCCGCCGGATCGAGAGTGGCGGTCAATACGCCGTCCGGCGCGAAGCCCAGCTCGACGTCGACCAAGCGGAGGAAGCCGCGAACGAGGAGCGACGCGCCGACCAGTAGCACCAGCGACAGCGCGACCTCCGCGATCACCAGGAACGCCTGCGAGCGCCGCTCGCGTGGCATCTCCCCGATCGCACCGTGGAGCGGCTGCGTGAGGTTACCCCGGGCGCTCCGCCACGCCGGAAGGAGCCCGAAGACGATCGCCGTCGCGGGGGCGAGCCCTAGAGCGAAGGCGAAGAGTCGCAGGTCGACCACCGCGCCGCCGGTGCCGAGCAGCTCCTGTGGCGCGAAGCGGGCGACCAGCCGATGCACCGCCGCCGCGACGAGCAGGCCGGCGGCGCCGCCCGCCAACGCCAGAATCACGCTCTCGGTCATCATTTGACGGACGAGGAGACCGCGACCGCCGCCGACCGCACTCCGGATGGCCAACTCGCGGCGGCGGGTGGTCCCGCGGATCAGGAGGAGGTTGGCGAGATTGGCGCAGGCGACGACCAGCACCAGGGTGACGGCGGCCCACATCGTCCACAGTGCCGGCCGCACCTCCGCCACTCGCTTCTCCTTGAGCGACCTGACCCGCACTCGCGCCGTCGCCAGCTCCACCGGCGTCAATCCGTCCCCGCTGCGAAGCCGCACCAGCGCCTGCCCCTCCGCCGCGGCGGCATCCAGCGTCGCCCCAGCCGCCAGGCGGGCGACGGCGGGCAGGAACTCCAGCCGGAGGACACCCGCGGCCTCCGTCGGAGCCGCCGCCCTGGGCACCCACCAATCGGTCTCGTCATCCGGGAAACCGAACCCGAGAGGCATGACCCCGACCACAGTGTGCGGAATTCCGCCGAGGAGGACGCGGGATCCGACGGCCGCCTCGCCGGTGTCCAGTTGCCGCTGACGGAGCTCGTGGGACAGCACCACCACCGGCTCGCCGGCACCCCTCGCCTCTTCCGGACGCAACAGGCGCCCCTCGGCGGGCGCCACGCCCAGGACGGCGAAAAGCGACGGCGAAACGGCGGCGCCAACGACCCGCTCCGCCGGGCCGGCTCCGGAGACGGTGAGCGCTCGCGGCTGGTAGACCGCGAGCTGCTCGAAAGTTCGCGTGCGCTCCGCCCACGCCGCCAAGCTGTCGGCGTCGAGAAAGCCCTCGCGGCTCGGCCTGCCCTCGACCGGCGCGTAGAGCACGGAGACGTCGACCAGCCGTCCCGGCTGCGGGTACGGCAACGGACGCAGCAGCACCCGGTCGACGGCGCTGAAAACCGCCATGTTGGCACCGAGCGCGACGGCGAGGATCACGATCGCCGCGAGGTGAAACGCCGGGTTCTTGACCATGGAGCGCAGCGCGGAACGCAGGTCGCGGGACAACCACATCAGAAGAGTCCTCGGAGCCGGTCAGCTCAGACCGAGCGCCGCATGCCAGCGGGCGGACGCACGACGAGGACCAGCGGTGTCGTCGCCTGGGGCAGCAGGGGCATGAGGTTCTCGATCGCGAACGGGAACTCCGGCTTCGGCGACAGGTTCTCCAAGACCCCGCCGAGCCGCCGGCGCGGGCGCCCGCCCGCGGCTGGTCACCCGATCCGGTCCCCGATCAGCGCCGGCGCCTCTCCCGCGTCGGCGATCTCGTAGCAGGCGGCGACGCGGGCGGCGAGCGCCGGGTCTTCGCGGCGGAGGTAGAGGCGGGCGAGCTCGTCGCTCCGCTCGACGCGCTCG
>DATABP010000117.1:0-7406 GCA_036259515.1 Thermoanaerobaculia bacterium
GCCGCGGGCGCGTGCCGTTCCTCCCAAGGAGCCACTTCGGCGGCCGGGTGCGCCTGGCCCTCTTCCCACGGCGCGTGAGCGGCCGGCGCGAGGGGCTCCCCGGCGGACGCCGACCCTGCGGCCGCGTGCGTCTGCCCGTCCTCCCACGGCGCCGTCTCCGCTGCCGTCAGCGCTTCGCCGTCGTCCCATGCCGGCTCGAAGGGCTCCTCCTCGCGCCACGCCGGCTCCTCCGGCGCGCTCGCCTCGACCGGCGGCTCGACCTCCTCCGGCGCGCCGGCGACCGACCAGTCGGACCAGGTGTCGCGCATCTCGCCGGCACCCTCGTCGCCCGCCGGCTCTTCGCCCCTGAAGACGGGGATGCGGCGGGTGCCGAGCGGCTCGACCTCCTCGCCCGCCGGCTCGGCGGGACGCCACGGGCGCTCGCCCTCGGCGTCCCAGGTGGGGACGAGCCGGGTGGCGTCGCCGAGCGGCGGCGCGGCGGCGGGGGCGGCGAACGCCTCGCCGGCGAGGGGCTGGGGAGCGGCCGACGGGGGCGGCGGGGGCGGCTCGGCCTCGCGGCCCGCCCCCTCCGAGGGGGTCGGCTCCTCGGCCAGCCCGGCTCGCGCCGCCATCAGCTCGCTGACCCGCTGCAGGAGCTCCTGCGAGTCGAACGGCTTCTTGAGATAGCCGTCGGCGCCCGAGGAGTGGAAGTCCGCCTCGTCGAACGGCTCGAAGGTGCCGACCAGGAGCAGCACCGGCGCCTGGGGGTGGAGCTGCTTGGCGCGGCGGGCGACGTCGTACCCGGAGGCGCCCGGCATGTGGACGTCGGCGATCACCACGTCCGGCGCCACCTCCTCCAGCCGGTCGAGCGCCTCGTCGCCGTTGCCGACCGAGACGACCTCGTAGTCCTCGTCCATGAAGGTCAGCTCGATGACCTTCTGGATGGTCACGCTGTCGTCGGCCAGCAGGATGGTGTTGGTCATTCTCCCTCCGTCGAGGAAAGGCGGGTCAGGCTCAAGCGGCCGCCAGGCGCCGGTTGAGGTAGTCGACGATCTGCCGCGTCGAGGTGCCGGGGAGGAAGACCTCGTCGATCCCCGCCGCCTTGAGCTTCGCCACGTCCTGGTCGGGGATGATGCCGCCGGCGAACACCAGCACGTCGCCCGCCTGCTCGGCGGCGAGCAGCCGCACCACCTCGGGCAGGAGCTTGTTGTGCGCGCCGGAGAGGATCGACAGCCCGATCCCGTCGACGTCCTCCTGCACCGCCGCCGCCACGATCTGCTCCGGCGTCTGCCGCAGGCCGCTGTAGATCACCTCGAACCCGGCGTCCCGCAGCGCCCGCGCCACCACCTTGGCGCCGCGGTCGTGCCCGTCGAGCCCCGGCTTGGCGACCAGGATGCGGTACCTGCGCTCGCTCATGGGGGCGATTGTAGCGGAAGCGGGGTCGATCAGCCGCCGTCCCGCGCCAGCCGTATCCCCGTGAACGGCCAGCGGTCGTGGGGGTAGAAGAAGTTGCGGTAGGTGTTGCGGAGGTGGTCGGCCGGGGTGGCGCAGCAGCCGCCGCGCAGCACGATCTGGTTGGCCATGAACTTGGCGTTGTACTCGCCCAGGGCGCCGGCGAGGGGCTTCGAGCCGGGGTAGGGGACGTAGGGCGAGCGGGTCCACTGCCACAGCTCGCCGAACCACTGGCGGTCGGTCGAGGATCGGGCGCGGCGGGGGTGGTAGCGGCCGGAGCCCTGGAAGCCGCCGCCGTCGAAGCCGGCGAGGGGCTGGTCCGCGGTGGCGGCCTCGAGCTCGGCCTCGGTGGGGAGCCGCGCGCCGGACCAGCGGGCGTAGGCGTCGGCCTCGTAGAACGAGACGTGGCAGACCGGGAGCGCGTCGTCGAGCGGCGCCGGGCCGGCGAGCGTCGTCTCGGTCCAGCCGTCCGGGGTCTCCCGCCAGTAGAGCGGCGCCGCGAAGCCGCGCTCGCGGAGGGCCGCCCAACCGTCCGAGAGCCAGTGCTGCGGGTCCTGGTAGCCGCCGGCCTCGACGAAGCGGCGGTACTCGCCGTTGGTCACCAGCCGCGAGGCGAGGCGGTAGGGCTCGAGCCACGCCCGGTGCCGAGGCGTCTCGTTGTCGTAGGCGAAGCCGTCCGGGGTCGACACGTCGCCGTCCCAGCCGATCTCGACGAGGCTGCCGTCGAAGGCGAGCCACTCGACCTCCGGCGCCGGGCCCGCCGGGCCGCCGCCCACCGCGTCGAGCCCGCCCTCGCGGTACGCCGGCTGGAGCGGGTTGGCGGCGAAGTTGTGCTTGACGTCCATCAGCAGCAGCTCCTGGTGCTGCTGCTCGTGGTGGAGGCCGAGGGTGGTGCGGAAGGCGATCTCCGCCGCGTCGGCGGCCGGCGGCTCGGCGAGGAGGCGCGCCATCGCGGCGTCCACGTGCCGGCGGTAGGCGTAGACCTCGTCGACCGTCGGGCGCGCCACCACCGCCCGCTCGTGCCGCGGGTGCATCGGGCCGACCGCCTGGTAGTAGGAGTTGTAGACGTAGGCGAAGCGCGGGTCGGGGGTCTCGTAGCCGGCGGCGTAGGGGGCGAGGACGAAGGTCTCGAAGAACCAGGTGACGTGCGCCAGGTGCCACTTCGGGGGGCTGGTCTCGAGGATCGACTGGACCTGGTAGTCCTCCGGCACCAGCGGGCGGCAGAGGGCCTCGGTGGCGGCGCGGACGCGGCGGTAGCGGTCGGCGAGCGCCGGCCCGGCGGCCGCGGGGGCGGCGGCGAGGGTGTCGATCATCGGCGGGTCCTCCCTCGATCGGGGGCGGCGGTCCGGAAGCCGCTCAGAAGACGGCGGGCTCTTCGTAGGTGCCGAAGACGTCGCGCAGGGCGTCCGAGATCTCGCCCACCGTGCAGTACGCCTTCACGCAGTCGACCAGGAGCGGCATGGTGTTCTCGTCGCCGGCGGCGCCGCGCTTCAAGGCGTCGAGAGTGCGGCGGGCGGCGCCGGCGTCGCGGCGGTCCTTCACCGACTGGGTGAAGGCGACCTGCTGGTCGCCCAGGTCGTCGGAGATGTAGAGCACCTCGATCGGCTCCTCGTCGGTGACCTCGAAGGAGTTGACGCCGACGATCTGCTTCTCCCCCTCCTCCACCGCGCGCTGGTAGCGGTAGGCGGCGTCCATGATCTCCCGCTGCGGGAAGCCGGCCTCGATCGCCTCGACCATGCCGCCGAGGTCGTCGATGTGGCGGAAGTAGTCGAAGGCGCCGTCGACCATCCGCCGGGTCATCTCCTCGACGAAGAAGCTGCCGCCGAGCGGGTCGACGGCGTTCGCCACCCCGGACTCGTGGGCGAGGATCTGCTGCGTGCGGAGCGCCGTCCGCGCGTTCGCCTCGGTGGGCAGGGCCAGCGTCTCGTCGAGCGCGTTGGTGTGGAGCGACTGGGTGCCGCCGAGCACCGCGGCGAGCGCCTGCACCGTGGTGCGCACCACGTTGTTGATCGGCTGCTGGGCGGTCAGCGAGCAGCCGGCGGTCTGGGTGTGGAAGCGCAGCATCCAGGAGCGCGGGTCACGGGCCCCGTAGCGCTCGCGCATCACCGTCGCCCAGATCTTGCGCGCCGCCCGGAACTTGGCGATCTCCTCGAAGAAGTCGTTGTGGCTGTTGAAGAAGAACGACAGCCGCGGCGCGAAGAGGTCGACCGGCAGCCCGGCGTCGATGCCGTACTGCACGTACTCCATTCCGTCGCGGAGGGTGAAGGCGAGCTCCTGGAGCGCCGTCGAGCCGGCCTCGCGGATGTGGTAGCCGGAGATCGAGATGGTGTTCCAGCGCGGCACCCGCTCGGCGGCGAAGGCGAACTGGTCGACGATCAGCCGCATCGACGGCCGCGGCGGGAAGATGTACTCCTTCTGGGCGATGTACTCCTTGAGGATGTCGTTCTGGAGCGTGCCGGTGACCTGCTTCGAGACGTCCACCCCCTGCTTCTCGGCGACCGCCAGGTACATCGCGAAGAGGATCGGCGCCGTCGAGTTGATGGTCATCGAGGTCGACACCTCGCCCAGCGGGATGCCCTCGAACAGCACCTCCACGTCGGCGAGCGAGTCGACCGCCACGCCGCACTTCCCCACCTCGCCCCTCGACATCTCGTGGTCCGAGTCGTAGCCGTAGAGGGTCGGCAGGTGGAAGGCGACCGAGAGCCCGGTCTGGCCGTGCGCCAGGAGGTAGTGGAAGCGCCGGTTGGTGTCCGCCGCCGAGCCGAAGCCGGCGAACTGCCGCATCGTCCACAGCTTGCCGCGGTAGCCGGTGGGATGGATGCCGCGGGTGTACGGGTACTCGCCGGGCACCCCGAGGTCGGCGGCGAGGTCGAGGTCGGCGGTCTCGACCGGGGTCACCAGGTGCGGCACCTCCATCGACGACACCGTCGTCCAGTCCTGCTTCCACCCCGGCCGCTTCGCCTCCGCCGCCTCCTTCGCCTCGCGCCAGCGCCTCTCCCCCGCCGCCGCCGCGGCCAGCGCGTCGTCGCGGTAGACGACGTTGCGCGAGGCGAGGTCGTCGGCCGCCCCCCCGGGGCAGTCTCCCACGGCCGACGGCCGGCGGCCGGGCTCCTCCACCTGCGGCGGCTCGGGCTCCTTGACGGTCATCGGCGGACTCCTTTCGCGGGTGGGCGGATCGGATCGGGCGGCGGAGGCGTGCGCACGGCACGCCACTCCCGCCATCGGATCGAGCGAGGATTATACCGGGGCGCCGTCGCCGCCCGGCGGACCGGCCGGCTCGCCCGGCACGCCGGAGCGCCGCAGCCGCCGTTGCCGCCGATGCCGCGAGAGCGCCCGCCACGCCCGCACCACGTCGGCGGCCAGCGCGGCGAAGGCCCCGCCCGCGGTGGCCGGGGCGACGAAAAACACGGACGAGGCATTCGCACCGGTGGCCAACGCGACGAAAAACACGGACGGGGCGTTGGCACCGGTGGCGAAGGCGGCGAAAGCCGCCGACGGCGCGTTGGCACCGGTGGCGGGGCCGGCGAAAACCGCCGATGGCGCGTTGGCACCAGTGGCGAGGGCGGCGAATCCCGCGGACGGGGCCGTTCGCACCCCCCGGCGAAGGCGGCGAATGGCGCGGACGTCGCGTTCGTACCCCCGGAGAGCGCGACGGATCCCGCCTCGCGTCAAATTGCCCCTGACGTCGACCCGTGCTCGCGAGCCCAGGACACGAGGGCATCGTGGATGGTGGCGATGTCCCGCCGACGTTCGCTGAGGATCCCGAAGAGCTCCTCGGCCTCGATCTGAGCGTAGAGATGCACCATGCGGTTCCGGTAGCCCGCCATCTTCACGAAGAGCTCCCGCTCCTCCGCGGTGAGCACGCGACGCTCGTGCAGCCGAATCGGAATCTCCTTGTACTCGACGGCCGCGACGCCGAAGCCCTTGGCGAGGAGATGCCGGCCGAGGTCCAGCAAGGCTTCCAGCGAGCGGCGAAGGTAGGACTCCCCGGCCGCCGCGCTGTGAGGGTCCTCGCGAAACTCGCTCAAGGAGCCGAGTGGAAGCGATTCGATGCTCTCCAACATCGAGCGCACGAGCTCGGCCTTCGCCGCCACCACGGCCGCATTGACGTGCGCAGGGCTCATGACGCTCTCGCGATCGGCTCGAGGAGCATCCGCCGGCGTACCCGCTCATAGGGCGCGAGGTCGGCGGCTCGCCGCAGGACGTAGAGATCGAACAGGTCGCAGACGGTCGTGTCGCGTTCGAAGATCCGTTCTCCACGCACGGCGGCGAGCGCGAGGTAAGCGTTGCACGTCCCGAGATCGACGAGGTCCACCGACCGCCCCAGCCGTTCCTCGAAGCGAGACTCCAGCCGGATCACCTCGTCGAGACCGATCTCCTCGCGGAACAGCACCCCGAGATCGACGTCCGACCGCGCGTGGGTCTCGCCGGTCGCCTGCGAGCCGAAGAGGTAGAGACCGACGATCCGTGGGTCGCCCGCCGCCGCCTCGCGCGCCGCCTCCACGATCGCCGGATCGACTCGATTCTCGCCGTGCATCGTCGACCATCTTAGCCGTCTCGCCGGCGGACCCTGAGCGACGCTCGCCACCTGTCGCAGGCCGGAGCTCCGGCGGGCTTCGTCACGCACTGCTAGAGTCCCCGCCTCGAATGGATCTCGCAGGGAAGACGGCGTGGCTCACCGGCGCCTCGTCCGGGATCGGCGAGGCGCCGGCCGTCGCGTTCAGGGCACGGGGCACGCGGCGGGTGCCGTCGGCGCGCCGGGGGGCGGAGCTCGCGACGAGGTGCTGGTCGGCGGCGAGGAGTGGTTCGTCGTGCCGCTGGCGCGGCTCTCTCCGCGGCGGGTCCGCCGCATCCTCGGGAGGGCACGGGTGACGTGACGAGCGAGCTCCTGATCGACCGGGTGATCCGCGACCTCGACCGGGTGGTCGAGCGGGCGTGGGAGGAGCGCAGCCGCGACGGGTACTTCGCGGCGCTCTACCGGCGGGTGACGATCAAGGTGAAGGAGGGGATCCTCACCCCGGGGGTGTTCGAGGACCCGGCGCGGATGGACCTCCTCGACTTCACCTTCGCCTCGCGCTACCTCGACGCGCTGGGCCGCTTCGAGGCCGGCGAGGCGCCCACCCGTGCCTGGCGCGTCGCCTTCGACGCCGCCCACTCGCGCCGGCCGGTGATCCTCCAGCAGCTCGTCCTGGGGATCAACGCCCACATCAACCTCGACCTCGGGATCGCCGCGGCGCGGGTCAGCCCGGGGCCGGCGATCGAGTCGCTCTACCACGACTTCAACCGCATCAACGAGATCCTCGCCGGGCTGATCACGCTGGTCGAGGCGCAGGTCGGCGAGCTGTCGCCGTGGTTCCGCTTCTTCACGCGGATCGCCGGCCACGACGGCATGCGGGCGGTGGAGTTCTCGCTGTCGGTGGCGCGCGCCGAGGCGTGGCGCTTCGCGCTCGCGCTGGCGCCGCTCGCCGAGCCGGCGCAGCAGCCGGCGATCGAGCGCCGCGACGGCGAGATCGCCCGCCTCGCCCGCAAGGTGCTCCACCCCGGGCCGCTCCTCGACCTGGTGCTGCTGCCGGTCCGCGCGCGCGAGGTCCACGACGTGCGGCGGATCATCGAGGTGCTCTCCCAGGAGACGGCGCACGTCACCGAGCTCGTGGGGCGGTTCCCCGGGCCGTCGTAGCCGGGCCGTCGTCGCCGGGCCGTCGTCGCCGCGCCGGGCCGGCGCGATCAGCCGCTCGCGACCAGGGCGCGGCGCAGGCCGCGCGCCTCGGCGAGGAGCTCGCGCGCCGCCGCCAGCGCCTCGCCGCCGCCCGCCGCGAGCGCGGGGGCCGGCACCGCCGCGTCGTCCGGCGCCTCCGCCTCCGCCGCCTCGTCCGGGTCGCCGAGACCCGAATCGCGCAGCCGCTTGAGGCGGCCGAGGATCAGCTCCTTGATCTCGTCGGCGTTGTCGACGCCGCGGAAGTAGGCGAGGTGGAGGC
>DATABP010000118.1:0-11162 GCA_036259515.1 Thermoanaerobaculia bacterium
GTCCAATATTCCCCACTGCTGCCTCCCGTAGGAGTCTGGGCCGTGTCTCAGTCCCAGTGTGGCCGATCACCCTCTCAGGCCGGCTACTGATCGTCGCCTTGGTGAGCCATTACCTCACCAACTAGCTAATCAGCCGCGGGCCCCTCTCAGTGCGCCAGCATGCAAGCAGAGGCCAGCTTTCCCGACCAGTCCGCAGACTGGCCGGCTTATGCGGTATTAGCCAAGGTTTCCCCTGGTTATCCCCCGCACCGAGGCAGGTCACCCACGTGTTACTCACCCGTTCGCCGCTCTACTCATGGCCGAAGCCACTTTCGCGCACGACTTGCATGTGTTAAGCACGCCGCCAGCGTTCATTCTGAGCCAGGATCAAACTCTCCAGTTTGGATCCTCTTGCCCACCGGAGCCGGCTAAGGACTCGCGGTGGACGGAACTCGGGCTCGCTCGAGCTCCGCCGAAGCGGAGACGAGCGGGGATGTACTTGTAGGTCGCTTTCGTCTCTATTCAGTTTTCAAAGAACCGACGCTGCCCTCGCCGGCGGCCCGTGGCCGTCCGCAGGGGCGAAATCGTAGTCTACCTCGCCGGCGGGCCTTGTCAACCCCCGGCGACGCAGTCGTCGTAGCAAAGAGCATCGTGCCGCGGCTTCCGCGGGGCTCGTTCGAGCCCGGGTGCGTCGGCCGCTTGTGTTGCAACCGGATCGGCCGCCCGCTCATTCCCGCTCGGCAGTATGCCCGGGGAGGGCACTGACCGAGGAAGGCGGCCGCGTCGAAGCGGAGAGCACAACCGGCTCGCCGCCCCGATCATTCCCGCCGCGCGAGTCGGCCGCCGTCCCCGAGGGAAGCGCGGCGTGCGCGGCGTTCGGTTTCTCAAAGAGGCCGGGGCGTCGCCGCCCGGCCGACCCGACCGTCTCCGGCCGGGAGCGGGGAGTGTAGGCAAGCCCGCCTCCCCTGTCAACCCCCGGCGCGCGATCGGCTCGACCGTGCCGCCGGGACTCCCTACAACCACGCTCGGCGCCGCCTTCTTCCCGCCGCCTTCTTCCCGCCGCCTTCTTCCCGCCGTGGCGGCGGCGCGATCGTCGTGCGCGGGGCTGTCAACCGGCGCCGCCCGCGGCCCATTCCCGCGACCGATTCGCCGACCCCGAGGCGGCGCGCTCGGCCTCCAACCGCCGGCCGCCGCGGGCCCTTCCCGGCCCGCGGCCGATCACCGTCGGCGGGTCGCGAACACCAGCCGCCGCCCCTCGATCCGCCACTCCTCGCCGAGCAGCCGGGCCAGCGCCTCGGGGTAGGCGCGGTGCTCCTCGGCGAGGATGCGCGCGGACAGCGACTCGACGTCGTCGTCCTCCTCCACCGGCACCGCGCGCTGCACCACGATCGGTCCGCTGTCGAGCCCCTCGTCGACCAGGTGCACCGTGCAGCCGCTGACCTTGACGCCGTGGGCGAGCGCCTGGCGCTGCGCGTCGGCGCCGGGGAAGGCGGGGAGCAGGCTGGGGTGGACGTTGACGATGCGGTTCCGCCGGCGGGCGACGAAGTCGGCGGAGAGGAGCCGCATGTAGCCGGCGAGGCAGATCCACTCCGCCCCGGCCGCGGCGAGCGCCGCCGCCACCTTCTCCTCGTGCGCCGCCCGCGACGGCTCCCCCGCCGAAGGCACCGCCACCGCCGGCAGCCCGAGCTCGCGCGCCTTCGCCAGCCCCGGCGCGGCGGGGACGTTCGAGAGCACGAGCACGATCTCGGCGGGCACCTCGCCGCGCTCGACGGCGGCGTGGAGGGCGAGGAAGTTCGAGCCGCGCCCGGAGAGCAGCACGGCGAGGCGGGTCCGGCTCACGCCGCGCGGCCGGCGCGCCTCACCCGCCGAGCTCCCCGACGTCGCCGCGCCAGTCGTAGACCACCCCCGAGCCGCCCTTGTCGACCGACCCCATGACGAACCCGCGCTGCCCGGAGGCGCGGAGCGAGGCGAGCACCTCGCCGAGGTCGGCGGGAGCGACCACCGCCACCATGCCGACGCCGAGGTTGAAGACGCGCAGCATCTCCTCGTCGTCGACCTCGCCCTTCTCCTGGAGCCAGGTGAAGATCGGCGGCACCTCCCAGGTGCCGAGGAGGACTCGCGCGTGGGTGCCGTCGGGGAGGACGCGCGGCAGGTTGTCGGTCAGCCCGCCGCCGGTGACGTGGGCGAGGGCGTGGAGGCCGGGGTGGCGCAGGAGCGGCGCCAGCGGCTTGAGGTAGGAGAGGTGCGGCGCCAGGAGCTCCTCGCCGACCGTGCGCCGCGGCCCGGTCACCCACGGCGCCGGCGCCCCCGGCTCGAGCCCGGCGATCTCGAACACCACCCGGCGGGCGAGCGAGTAGCCGTTGGTGTGGAGCCCCCCGGACGGCAGCCCGACGAGCACGTCGCCCGGCCGCGCCCGCTCGGCGCCGAGGAGCGCGGCGCGGTCGGCGAGGCCGACGACGAAGCCGACCAGCTCCCAGTCTCCGGCCGCGTAGACGCCGGGCATCTCCGCCGTCTCGCCACCGAGGAGCGCGCAGCCGTTCTCGCGGCAGCCGTCGGCCACCCCGCGCACCAGCTCCACCATCGTCTCCGGGTGGAGCTTGCCGGTGGCCACGTAGTCGAGGAAGAAGAGCGGCCGGGCGCCCTGCACCAGCACGTCGTTCACGCAGTGATTGACCAGGTCCCGCCCGACGGTCGAGAAGTCGCCCACCTGTCGCGCGACGGTCAGCTTGGTGCCCACCCCGTCGGCCGAGGCGACCAGCACCGGCTCCTCGCAGCCTTCGAGGTCGGGCCGGAAGAGGCCGCCGAAGCCGCCCACCTCGGCGAGGACGCCGGGGGTGAAGGTCTTCTTCGCCAGCTCCTTGACCCGGGAGAGCGCCCGCTCCTGGGCGTCGATGTCGACGCCGGCCTCCTTGTAGGCGCTCGCCCGCCGCAGAAGCCCACCGCCCTTCGCCATGGGCGGGAGCGTGCCACAGGGGCGGCGAGGTGGCAAGCCGGGAGCGGCCGCCCCCAGGACGGCCGCTACTCCGCCTCTTCCCCCGCCCGGATCGGGAACAGCTCGGCCTGGCGGCGGTCGGCGGCGGCGAGGGCCAGCGGGTACTCGCCGGTCCAGCAGGCGGTGCAGTAGGTGCCCTCGCCGCCCCCGACGGCGGCGTGGAGGCCGTCGAGGGTGAGGTAGGCGAGGCTGTCGGCGCCGAGGAACTCGCGGATCTCGTCGAGCGAGTAGTTGGCGGCGACCAGCTCGGCGCGGGTCGGCATGTCGATGCCGTAGTGGCAGGGCCAGGCGGTCGGCGGACAGGAGATCCGCACGTGGACCTCCGCGGCGCCGGAGTCGCGCAGCATCTTGACGATCTTCGGCATCGTCGTGCCGCGCACGATCGAGTCGTCGACCAGCACCACCCGCCGGCCCTCGATCAGCTCGCGCACCGGGTTGAGCTTGACCTTCACCCCGAAGTGGCGGATCGACTGCTTGGGCTCGATGAAGGTGCGGCCCACGTAGTGGTTGCGGATCAGCCCCAGCTCGAGCGGCAGGCCGGACTCGCGGCTGTAGCCGAGCGCGGCGAAGAGGCCGCTGTCCGGCACCGGGACGACGACGTCGGCGTCGGCCGGCGCCTCGCGGGCCAGGGCCGCCCCCATGGCGAGCCGCGACTGCGACACCGGCTGGCCGAACACCCGGCTGTCCGGGCGCGCGAAGTAGACCTGCTCGAAGAGGCAGCGCGCCGGCCGCGTCTCGCTCGCCACCCGGTGCGAGGTCAGCGCGCCGTCGCGCGACACCAGCACCTCGCCGAGCTCGAGCTCGCGCAGCGGCGTGGCGCCGATCAGGTCGAACGCGCAGCTCTCCGAGGCGAAGCACGTCGCGCCCTCGAGCTCGCCGACGATCAGCGGCCGGAAGCCGTAGGGGTCGCGGGCGGCGATCAGGGCGCCCTCGGCGATCAGGAGCAGCGAGTAGGCGCCCTCGACGCGGGCGAGCGCCCCACGCAGCGACTCGACCAGCCCGCCGGCCGGGTTGCGCGCCATGAGATGGAGGATCACCTCGGTGTCGGAGGTGGTCTGGAAGATCGAGCCCTCCTCCTCCAGCCGGTGGCGCAGCTCGACGGCGTTCGTCAGGTTGCCGTTGTGGACGATGCCGAGCGGCCCGAGCGAGGTTTTGACGACGATCGGCTGCGCGTTGGCGATCACGCTGGTGCCGGCGGTCGAGTACCGCGTGTGGCCGATCGCCCGCCGGCCGGGCAGCCGCGCCAGCGTCTTCGGCGGGAAGACGTCGGCCACCTGCCCCATGCCGCGCTCGACCCGCATCTGCCGCCCGTCCCAGGCGACGATGCCGGCGCTCTCCTGCCCCCGGTGCTGGAGCGAGTAGAGGCCCAGGTAGGCGAGGTTCGCCGCGTCGTCGTGGGCGTCGATCCCGAAGATTCCGCACATGGGAGGGAAGGCTCGATTCTAGCGCCCCGCGGGGCGCGACCGGAGGCAACGATCAACAGCCGAGGGAGACGGCGGATTCCGCGGCGGGGCGGCGCGGTGACAGGCGCGCCGCGCCCTTTGCGCGTCTCGGGATGGAGCGCCGGATGCGCCGGCGTCTCCGATCCCCGAGGAGGACCCCCGATGACCGAGACCGCTTCCGTCGCCGTCCCCGCCCGCGAACCGCTCGCGGGCCTCGCCACCGACACCCTCGCCGCCCCCGCCGGGCGGCAGATCGCGCCGCCCTACGCGGGCGGCACCGACGGCATCCAGCGCAGCCAGGTGTTCCCGCCGTCGGCGCCGCCCGACACCTGGATGGCCTGGCGCGCCGACCGCACCGGCGGCATCGTCGCCCAGCTCGGCTCGAGGTCGACGACGAGCCGCCGCCTGGCCTCGATCCTGGTCGGGTACCAGTTCGTCCAGAACCTGGCGACGCCCGGCAACTCCTTCTGGACCGCCTCGCTGCGCGCCGACTCGCTCACCCGCCTGCCCGAGGCGCGGGCGTTCACCTACGGGTTCATGACGATCAGCTCGCAGCCGCACCTCTACACCCAGCCGCTGGTGGCGGGCCGGACGCACGTCTTCACGCTCGGGCAGTGGATGCACCCGGCGGGTCGGCTGACCGTCCGCTGCGGAGTGATCGTCAGCATCGACTTCGGCCCCGGCCAGACCGCCTACGTGGAGGCGATCGCGCGTCTGCAGTCGCTGGTCCAGCACGGCCCGACGATCTTCGCCGCCGACGGCGAGTCGCCCGCCGCCTCGCTCGCCGGCGGGCCGTCGTTCGACGAGATCGCCACCGTGACGCGGGAGCTCGACCCGGAGGCGCCGGTCGACCTCGACGCCGCCTTCGACGGCCTCGACTGATCCCGGCCGCGCCCGCCGCCGCCCCGGTCAGACCCCGAGCGCGCGCGGCAGGGCGGTGGCCCAGGCGTCGCGCAGGCGGGCGACGTCGTGGCGCAGCCGGCCGCCGTCGAAGGCGAGGTCGAGCTCGCCGCCGCCCACCTCGCCGATCTCTCGCGCCGGCACTCCGCCCCGCTCGGCCGAGCGCAGCACGCGGTCGAGCTGGTCCGGGGCGCAGGCGATCACCGCCCGCGCCTGGGTCTCGGAGAAGAGGTTCGCGGCGGCGTAGGGCACGGTGGCGCGGACGCCCAGCCCGGCGCCGAAGCAGCACTCGGCGAGCGCCACCGCCAGCCCGCCCTCGGAGAGGTCGTGCGCGGTGTGGAGCGCGCCGTGGAAGTCGAGCACGCGGAGGAGCTCGGCGAGCCGCGCCTCGCGGTCGAGGTCGACCGCCGGCGGCCGCCCCTGCTCGACGTCGTAGAGGAGGCGCAGCCACGCCGACCCGCCGTGCTCGCCGGCGTCGTCGCCCAGGAGCACCACGCGGTCGCCGGCGCGGCGGAACCACGAGCGCGGCAGGGCGGCCACGTCGGGCACCACGCCGACCATCGCCACCGTCGGCGTGGGATGGATCGAGCGGCCCTCGGTCTCGTTGTAGAGCGAGACGTTGCCGGACACCACCGGCACGCCGAGCGCGCGGCAGGCGGTGGCCATGCCGCGGATCGCCTCGCGGAGCTGCCAGGAGACCTCCGGGTTCTCCGGGTTGCCGAAGTTCAGGCAGTCGGTCAGCCCCACCGGCTCGGCGCCCACCGTCGCCAGGTTGCGCACCGCCTCGGCCACCGCCTGGGCGCCGCCGGTCGCCGGGTCGAGCCAGCAGTAGGAGGGGTTGACGTCGGAGGTCAGCGCCAGCCCGGCCGGGGTGCCCTTGAGCAGCAGCACCGCGGCGTCGCCGCCCGGGCCGACCGCCGTGTTGGTGCGCACGGTGAAGTCGTACTGGCGCCAGATCCACTCCTTCGACGCCATGTGCGGGTGGGTGAGGAGGCGCTCGAGGGTGTCCGCCGGGTCGTCCGGCACCGGCACCTCGGGATCGGCCTGGCGGCGGGCGAGGTCGGCCGGCGGGGCGGCGGGGCGGCGGTAGACCGGCGCCTCCTCGGTGAGCGGCGCCACCGGCAGGTCGGCGGCCGGCTCGCCGTGCCAGAAGAGGCGCGCCCGGCCGTCGCCGGTCACCTCGCCGATCGTCGCCACCTCGAGCCCCCAGCGCTCGAACACCCGCGCCACGTCGCCCTGGCGGCCGCGGCGGGCGACGATCACCATCCGCTCCTGCGACTCCGAGAGCATGATCTCGTAGGGGGTGAGCCCCGGCTCGCGGAGCGGCACGCGGTCGAGGTCGAGGCGGATGCCGGCGCCGCCGCGGCCGGCCATCTCGAACGCCGAGCTGGTCAGCCCGGCGGCGCCCATGTCCTGGATGGCGACGATGGCGCCGGTGCGCATGGCGTCGAGGCAGGCCTCGAGCAGCGCCTTCTCGGTGAACGGATCGCCCACCTGCACCGTCGGCCGCTTCTGCTCGCTCTCGGCGCCGAAGCTCTCGGACGCCATCGTCGCGCCGTGGATGCCGTCCCTGCCGGTGCGCGAGCCGACGTAGAGCACCGGGTTGCCCGTCCCCTCGGCGCGGGCGGTGAAGACGCGGTCCTCGCGCGCCACCCCGAGGGCGAAAGCGTTGACCAGGACGTTGCCGTCGTAGGAGGGGTGGAAGCCGGTCTCGCCGCCCACCGTGGGCACGCCGACGCAGTTGCCATAGCCGCCGATGCCGCGCACCACGCCGTCGACCAGCCAGCGCATGCGCGGCGCGTCGAGCGAGCCGAAGCGCAGCGAGTCCAAGAGCGCGATCGGCCGCGCCCCCATGGTGAAGACGTCGCGCAGGATGCCGCCCACCCCGGTCGCCGCCCCCTGGTACGGCTCGATGAAGCTCGGGTGGTTGTGGCTCTCCATCTTGAACGCCGCCACCCAGCCGTAGCCGAGGTCGACCACACCGGCGTTCTCCCCCGGCCCGTGGACGACGTGAGGCCCCTCGGTCGGGAGCTCGCGCAGGTAGACCTTCGACGACTTGTAGGAGCAGTGCTCGGACCACAGCGCCCCGGCGATGCCCAGCTCGGTGAGGTTCGGCACCCGGCCGAGGAGGCCGGTGAGGCGCTCGTACTCCTCGTCGGTCAGGCCGTGCCGGCGGGCGGCCTCGGCGTCGGCCTCCGGCCCGCCCGGGCCGTGCTGCGCCCCCGCCGTCTCCTCCGCCTCGACCGTGCCGCCGCCCCGCCCGCTCCGCGCCGCCATCGTCACGCCCCCACCCGCGCCCGCGCCGCCGCCGTCCGGCGTCCCATCGGGCGCACCGCCCGCACCGCCGACGCCGGCGTCTCGATCAATCCCTCGAACAGCGCGCGCCCGTCGACGCCGCCCAGGATCGCCTCGGCGCAGCGCTCCGGGTGCGGCATCATGCCGAGCACGTTCCCCTCGCGGTTGACCACGCCGGCGATCGCCCGCGCCGAGCCGTTGACGTTGTGCTCCTCGCCCTCCTCGCCCGCGGGCCCGACGTAGCGGAAGACGACCTGCCGGTTCGCCTCGATCTCGTCGAGCAGCTCGGGCGGCGCCTCGTAGTTGCCCTCGGCGTGGGCGATCGGCATGGACAGCACCTGGCCGGCGCGGTAGTGGCGGGTGAACGGCAGGTCGTCGCGCTCCACCCGCAGGTGGACCTCGCGGCACTCGAAGCGCAGGCTCCGGTTGCGCCGCATCGCGCCGGGCAGGAGCCCCGCCTCGAGCAGCACCTGGAAGCCGTTGCAGATGCCGAGCACCAGCCCGCCTTCGTCGGCGTGCCGGCGCACCGCCCGCATCACCGGGCTCTGCGCCGCCATCGCCCCGGCGCGCAGGTAGTCGCCGTAGGAGAAGCCGCCGGGGAGCACGACGAGATCGGCGTCGCGCAGATCCTCGTCGCCGTGCCACAGGAAGACGACGTCCTGCTCGAGCACGTGCTTGAGCACGTGGTAGGCGTCGTGGTCGCAGTTCGAGCCCGGGAAGATCACGACCCCGCACCTCATCGGCGGCCTCCGGCGGGGGCGGGCTTCGACGAGCTGGCGGGTTTCGACGGCTTGGCGGGCGGGGACGACTTCGCGGGCCTGCCGGCGCGGGCGGCCTTGGCGGCGGCCTTCGCCGGCTCGCCAGCCGCGGTCGCTGCCGGCTTGGCGACCGGCTTCGACGCCTCGGCGGCGGCGGGCTTGGCCGCTTTCGTTCCCGCGCCGGGCTTCGCGGCCGCCGTCTTCGCGGCCGTCTTCGCCGCCGGCCCGGCGCCGGCCGCCGCGCCGCCGTCGAGCTCGATTTCGTAGTCCTCGGTCACCGTGTTGGCGAGGAGCTTCCGGCACATCGCGTCGAGGGTGTCCCGGGCGCGGGCGCCGTCCTCCGTCGCCAGCTCGACCTCGAAGCTCTTGCCGGCGCGCACGTCCTCGACCTGGTCGAAGCCGAGGCCGGCCAGCGCGCTCCGGATCGCCTTTCCCTGGGGGTCGAGGATCTCGCGGCGGGGATAGACGGTGATGCGCGCCCTCATGCGTGGTGCTCCTGCCGATGCGGTCGGTACGGTGTTCGAGATTCGGAGACTCAGCCCTCGCCGCCGAAGGCGAAGTCGAGACCGAGCTGAAGCGTCGGGGGTTCCTGGCGGGGCGGACGGCGGCGGAAGACCGCCCGCCTCCTGCGGGCTGCAACCTCGACGGCCGGCGCCGGGCTTCCCGCCGCGGCGAAGGGCAGGACCGGGCGGTCGGCGAGCGCTGCGGCGCTCTCGGCGAGGGCGGCGACGGTGGGCGGCGCCACCTCGATCCACTCGGACGGGGTGTCCTGGTCGCCGATCGCCACCGCCGCCGGCGAGCCCTCGCGGTCGAGCGCGCGGACCACCTCCTCGGCGGCGAGGTGCGGCAGGTTGTTGGTCTGCGACAGGTGGTAGCAGACCACCCAGCGCAGACGGTCGCAGAGGAGCTCGGCCAGGCCGTCGGCGGCGTCGCGGTTCGAGAGGTGGCCGTGGCGGCTGGCGATCCGCTGCTTGAGCACCCAGGGGTAGGGTCCGCTCCGCAGCATGTCGAGGTCGTGGTTGGTCTCGAGCAGCAGCACGTCGAGCTCGGCGAGCCGCGCCCAGGCGAGGCGGCTCCGGCTGCCGAGGTCGCCGGCCAGCCCCAGCCGACAGCCGTCCGGCGCGGTGACCACCAGCCCCACCGGCTCGGCGGCGTCGTGCGGGATGGCGAACGGCTCGACGACGAAGCCGTCGACCTCGACCGGCACCCCGGAGGCCAGCGTCCGCGTCTGCCGACGCGCGGCGTCCGAGAGGCCGTGCGCGTGCTCCAGCGTGCCGCCGGTGGCGTAGATCGGCAGCCGCCAGCGGCGCGCCAGCCGGTCGGCGCCGCGCACGTGGTCGCGGTGCTCGTGGGTGACCACCACCCCCGCCAGGCTCTCCGCCGCCACCCCCACCCTGGCCAGCCGCTTCTCGATCTCACGGCAGGAGAACCCGGCGTCGAGCAGCAGCCGCTTGCCGCCCGCCTCGACGACCACCGCGTTGCCCTGGCTCCCGGAGCCGAGCACGGCCACGCGCATCAGGGACAAATCTCCATCGGAAAAGGGAAATCGCCGGAGGGGACGGCCGCCTGCGACCGCCTGGAACGGGGGTGCCCCACGGCCGGCAACGGTATCACGGGCGGGCGGCGCGCCCGCGGCCGCTCAGCCGCCCAGGCGGACGATCGCCGGCGGCGCCGGGCGGGCGGGGAAGTAGCGGTAGTCGTTGGGGCGCAGGACGAGGCGGACCGGGGCGCCGACCGGGTGGGTGACCGAGGACAGCAGGCGCACCTGGAGGCGGCTGCCGTCGGCGAGCTCGACCTCGTCGAGCAGGTCGTGGCCGAAGAAGCGGCGGCCGACGACGCGGCCGGCGCAGCCGGGGCCGCCGGTGCCGGGGAGGAGCGCCAGGTCCTCGGGCCGGACGAGCAGGTGGCCGGCGCCGGCCGCGGCGTCGGGCGCCGCCAGCTCGCCCCACGGCGACGCCAGCCGCCCCGCCGTCACCCGGCAGGGGACGAGCTGCCCCTCGCCGAGGAAGGCCGCCACACCTTCGCTGGCCGGGCGGCGGTAGACCTCGTCCGGCGTGCCGTGCTGGACGACGCGCCCGGCCTCCATGACCACCAGGTGGTCGGCCACCGAGAGCGCCTCGGCCTGGTCGTGGGTGACCATCAGCGCGGTGGCGCCGGCGGCGGCGAGGATCTGGCGCACCTCGTCGCGCAGGCGGACGCGGAGGGCGGCGTCGAGGCTGGCGAACGGCTCGTCGAGGAGCACCAGCCGCGGCCGCGGGGCGAGCGCGCGGGCGAGCGCCACCCGCTGCTGCTGGCCGCCGGAGAGCTGGTCGGGGTAGCGGCCGCCGAGCTCCGCCATGCCGACCAGCGCCAGCGCCTCGCGCACCCGCGCCGGCCGCTCGCGGCGCGGCACGTCGCCCAGCCCGTAGCCGACGTTCGCCGCCACCGTCTGGTGCGGGAAGAGCGCCCCCTCCTGGAAGACCATCGCCACCCGCCGGCGCTCGGGCGGCACCCAGGCGCCGGCGCCGGCCACCGTCCGGCCGTCGATCCGCACCTCGCCGGCGGCGGGAACCTCGAAGCCGGCGATCGAGCGCAAGAGGCTGGTCTTGCCGCAGCCGGACGCGCCGACCAGCACGGTCAGCGCGCCCTCCGGCACGGCGAGGTCGACGGCGTCGACGGCGACCGTGGCGCCGTAGCGGACGGTCAGGCCGACGAGCTCGACGACCGGGCGGCCGGTGGCCGGGGCGGCGGAGGGCGCGGGATCGCTCACCGCCGCCTCAACCGCCGCCGCCGCGGCTTAGTTGCCGCGACCGCCGG
>DATABP010000119.1:0-3265 GCA_036259515.1 Thermoanaerobaculia bacterium
GACGAGGAGGGCGCCCGCGGCGGCGCGGCGGAAGCCCGGCATCACGCCTCCCCCCGTTTCGGCGCCAGCCCGTGCCAGAACAGCTCCCACGCCTCGCGCAGGCAGGCGTCGTCCGGCCGCTCGCCGCAGTGGCAGTCGAGATGGCCGAGCAAGAGGCCGTTGACGAAGGCACGGAACACGTAGGCGTGCCGAGCGGGATCGCCCGGCGCCACCTCGCCCGCCGCCACCGCGTCGGCGAACACCTCGTCGAGCCGCCGCCGCTGCCGCTCCTTGAGCGCCACCACCACCCGCTCCACGCGCTCCCCGAGCTCCCCCCCGATCTGCACCGCCGCCAGCCGGAAGATCGCCAGGAGCTCCGGGTTCTCGCGCGCGAAGCCGACGAAGCCGCGCACGTAGCCCCACAGCCGCTCCTCCACCGTCCCCGGCCGCTCCAGCGCCGGCGCGCAGCACGCGCTCACCGCCGCCAGCGAGCGTTCGAGGAGCTCCATCAGGAGGTCGTCCTTCGACGGGTAGTAGTTGTAGAGGCTCGCCTTGCGCACCCCGACCCGCTCGGCGATGTCGGCCATCGAGGTGCCCCCGTAGCCGCGCTCGGCGAAGAGCGCCGTGGCGGCGGCGAGCAGGCGCTCGTGGGTGGTGGGCGGCTCGCCGAGGAGCGGAGCCGGCGGGACGGAACGGGTCGGAGAGAGATCGGTCATCGGGTTGCGGCGGGAGGTGATCAGGGAAAGCTGCCTCGACAGGAGGGGAGAACCGCGCGGAGGGCCGGAACCTTCCGACCGTTCGGTAGTCTGCCGCGAAATGCCGCTCCGCGTCAACCCCGCCGACCACCCCTCCCGCTCGGTTTTCGACGACGACGCGCTGCGGCGAAGGTTTCGCGGCGCGAGTCCGATCGTCGCCGCAGGTCAGAAGTAGCGCCGGGTGATCGCGGCGACGAACACCTCGAAGTCGTCGAGGTGGTCCTGGAGGATCTGCCAGATCTCCTCCGGATCGATCTCCTCGTACAGGTGCACCGCGCGGTTCCGGAAGCGCACCATGCGCGAGAACATGTCGTGCGCCTCCTTCGGGAGGACACCGTGACGGACGACGAGATCGATCGCCTCCTGGTACGTCTTCGGCAGCCCCAGACCCTCGCGCGCGATCACGTGATGGCAGGCGTCGAGGATCGCCTCGATGGCGATCTGCAGGCTCCGCGTCGCCGCCGCTTGGAGCGTCCAGTCGGAGAGGAAATCCTCTCGTGGCCGGCTCGCGAGCTCGTCGAGCAGGCGGACCTGATCGCGGACGAACTGGACCTTCTGCCGGAGGACGTCGCGCTCGACCGGCGGCTCATCCGGCCGCATACCGCTCCCGCAGCGCCCGGTCGTACTCGTCCAGGAAACGCCGATGGTCGGGCTCGAAGTCGGCGTGCACGCGCAGCACGCGCTCGACGAAATCGGCGAGGGCGCGGCGGTCGGAACAGTAGAGCGACCTGCCGGTCGACAGCACCTCGAGCTGGAAAGGCGACGGCATGCGGTGGAGGAGGACGATCCCCACGTCCTCTTCCTCGAGCGCCCGCAGGAAGTCGCCGCGGAGCGTCATCTCCCGGTGGAAGTCGGGCTCTTCGCCCGGCCGGAAGAGCAGCGCGAGATCGACGTCGCTGAGCGGAGTCTGATAGGGCGTGCCGTAGGAACCGAAGAGGTATGCGCCGACCAGACCCGGCGTGGCGGCGAGTAGCTCGCGCAACACTCCCAGGCGATGCTCGATGCGAATCGGCCGGACGTCTGTGTGGAGCTTGCGCATGGTGCGACTCCTACCGCTCTCGACTATACGCTGGGCGCCCACGGCTGAAACGCGAAGTGCCCCGCCGCCCGCCCGCGGTGATCCACGGCGGACGGCGAGGGCGCCGGCGGAGCGGCTCAGCGCGCCGCGCGGCGGGCGAGCAGGCGGTCGAGGGACCAGGCGCCGCTGCCGCGGACGATCAGGGCGACGGCGAGGGCGATCGCCAGGAGGTGGTACTCGAATCCCTCGCCGGCCTGCTGGCCGCTCCAGTTCATGAAGAAGCCGTGCCGGAGGTGGCTGGTGAGGACGGCTCCGGCCATCACCGCGGCGATGCCGGCGGCCGAGACGCGGCCGAGGAAGCCGGTGACGAGCGCCAGGGCGCCCGCGGACTCGACGAGGATGACCAGGAAGGCGACGGCGGCCGGGATGCCGAGAACGCCGGTGAAGTAGCCCATGGTGCCCTCGAAGCCGTGGCCGCCGAACCAGCCGAGGAGCTTCTGCGCGCCGTGCGGCAGGATGACCAGCCCGAGCGCGAGGCGCAGGACGAGAGCCACGCGGTCGTGGTCGGTGCGGAGGAGGGCGAGGAGCGGGCGGCGGGCGGCGCCGGCGGCGCGCTCGGGGGCGAGGTGGTGCGGGGCGGTGGTGGTGGCGGTCATCGTGCTTCTCCTGTCGAATGTTGATGTATCAACCTTCTACGTAAAAAAACCTTCAGCCCCCGGAGGGGCAGACGCGGGCGAGGAGGGCGCCGAGCTGCCGCGCCTCGCCGGCGTCGAGCGCGGCGAGGAGCTCCTCGTCCATGCGGGTCACCGGCTCGTCGAGCCGGGCGAGGAGCGCCAGCCCCGGCGGGGTGATCGTGCAGCGCACGCAGCGGCGGTCGTCGGCGCCGCGCTGCCGCTCGACCAGCCCCTTCGCCTCCAGCCGGTCGACCAGCCGGGTGATGCCCGGCGCCTGCTCCATCATCCGCTCGGCGATCTCCATCGTCGGCAACGGCTCGGGGCGGGCGCCGCGGAGGATGCGCAGGACGTTGTACTGCTGGAGGGTGAGGTCGTGCGGCTCGAACAGCGCCGCCAGCCGGCGGCGGAAGAGATCGGCGGCTCGCAGCACGCCGATCACCGCCTCCTCGGACGGCGTGGGGCGGCGGCGCGGGGCCGGGGCGGGGCGGCGCGTCTCGTTCACGGCGGACATTCTGCACGTCAGAACTTGACGCGTCAACCATTCATTCCCGACCGCGGACCGCGCGGCGCCGCCCGCGCGGCTACCGCTTCGCTTCGCCGCGCCGCCGGATCACCAGCCGCACCGGCACGCCGGGCAGCGACAGCTCGTCGCGCAGGCGGTTCTCGAGGTAGCGGCGGTAGCCGTGGCCGCGGGGCAGGGTTCGGTTGGCGAACAGCATGAAGACCGGCGGGGCGCTCGCCACCTGGGTGGAGTAGTAGACCTTCCACGGCTTGCCGCGGTCGGACGGCGGCTTGGCGCGGGCGACGGCCTGCTCGAAGAGGCGGTTGACCTCGGCGGT
>DATABP010000120.1:0-3865 GCA_036259515.1 Thermoanaerobaculia bacterium
ACCGCCACCTCCGGCCGCAGCCGGTGGGGGTGCCCGGCGAGCTGCTGCTCGGCGGCGTCGGGCTCGCCCGCGGCTATCTCGGCCGGGCGGGGCTGACCGCCGAGCGCTTCGTGCCCGATCCGTTCGCCGCCGAGGTGGGCGCCGCCGCCGGGTCGCGCCTCTACCGCACCGGCGACCTCGCCCGCTGGCTGCCGGACGGCGAGGTGGAGTTCCTCGGACGGCTCGACCACCAGGTGAAGGTCCGCGGCCACCGCGTGGAGCTGGGAGAGATCGAGGCGGCGCTGGCGGAGCGCGGCGATCTCGCCGCCGGCGTGGTGCTCGCCGCCGCGGGCCCCGCCGGCGAGACCCAGCTCACCGCCTACGTGGTGCCGGCGCCGGGCGCCACGCCCACCGTCGAGGCGATCCACCGCGACCTCGCCCGTCGCCTGCCGGAGGCGATGATCCCGGCCGCCTTCGCGGTGCTCGAGACGCTGCCGCTGACCCCCAACGGCAAGGTGGACCGCCGGGCGCTGGCCGCCGTCGTCACCCGCCGCCTCGGCCGCGCCACGCCCTACGTGGCGCCGCGCAACGACACCGAGGAGCGGCTGGCCGCCCTCTGGCGCGAGCTCTTGGAGGTGGAACGCGTCGGCGTCCACGACAACTTCTTCCACGTCGGCGGCCACTCGCTCCTCGCCACCCGCCTCTTGGGCCGGCTGCGCGACGCCTTCGGCGTCGACCTGCCGCTCGCCTCGTTCTTCGAGGCGCCCACCGTGGCCGACCTCGCCGAGAGCCTCGAGGTGGCGCGCTGGGTGGCCGACGGCGAGCCCGCGCCGGTGGCGGTGGGCGAGGAGATCGAGGAGGGCGTGCTGTGACGCCGGTCCTCGCCGCGGTGGGCGACGAGCGCGAGGCGCGGCTGCTGCGCCTCGCCGAGGCGGCGCTGGCGCGCTGGGAGCTCGCCGGCTCGCGGGTGGAGCTCCTGGTCGACACCGTGAACGCGACGCTGCGGGTGGAGGCGCCGGACGGCGAGCGCTACGCGCTGCGCGTCCACGGCGCCGGCGCGGCCCACCTGCCGTCGATCCGCTCGGAGCAGATCTGGCTCGCGGCGCTGGCGGAGGCGGGCCTCGCCGTCCCCGCGCCGGTGGCGACGCCGGCCGGCGAGACGGTGGTGGAGGTGGCGTCCGGGGCGGCGGCCGGGGACGAGCCGGAGACGCGCACCTGCACGCTGCTGCGCTGGGTGGACGGCCGCTTCCTCACCGGCCCGGACCTCACCCCCGAGGCCTACGGCCGGGTGGGCGAGACGATGGCCCGCATGCACCGCGTGGCGGAGCGCTTCGTGCCGCCCGCCGGGTTCCACCGCCAGCGCTGGGACGGCACCGACCTCGAGCGGCGCCTGCCCGGCCCGGGCTGGGAGCTCCTGGCGCGCCGCGACGTGCCGGTGCTCGCCGAGGCGGCCCGGCGGGTGCGCCGGGCGGCGGAGGCCCTCGGCACGGGGCCGGAGGTGTTCGGCCTGATCCACGGCGACCTCCAGGCCTCGAACTTCCTGTTCGGCCCCGGCGGCGACGTGCGGGTGATCGACTTCGCCGACTCCGGCTGGGGGCACTACCTCTACGACGTGGCCGCCTCGGTGCTGCGGCTGTCCGACCGCGACGACCACGCCGCGCTCCTCTCCGCCTTCCTCGCCGGCTACCGCCGCGTGCGCCCCCTCGATCCGGCGCTGGTCGACCGCCACCTGGAGACCTTCCTCGTCGCCCGCGGCCTCTACGTGCTCGAGTGGGTGGCGGCCCACTGGCGCTTCCCGGCCATCCAGGCCTACGGCCGCGGCATCGTGCCCTACGTCCTGGGCCAGGTGCGCGCCTACGTGGAGCGGGTGGCCGGGCCGGCGGCCCTCGGCGACCAGGGCGTCGCGGGGCTCGGCACGGTGCGCTTCCTCGCCCACCTGCGGGACCGCCGCATCGAGCTCCGCGCCGAGGGCGACGGGCTGCGCTTCAGCGCGCCCAAGGGGGCGGTCACCGCGGAGCTCAGGCGCGAGATCGGCGAGCGCAAGGCGGAGCTCCTCGCCTTCCTGCGCCAGGCCGGCACCTCCCGCGCCGTGCCGCCGGTCGTGCCGGTGCCGCGCACCGCCGACCTGCCGCTGTCCTTCGGCCAGCAGCGCCTGTGGTTCCTCGACCGCCTGGACCCCGGCAGCTCGACCTACAACATCCCGCCGTCGGTGCGGCTCACCGGCCGTCTCGACCTGCCCGCCCTGGCGCGCAGCTTCCACGAGGTGGCCCGGCGCCACGAGGTGCTGCGCACCACCTTCCCGGCCCGCGAGGGGCGGCCGACCGTCGCCATCGCCGAGCGGATGGCGGTGGCGCTGCCGGTGCTCGATCTGTCGGCCCTGCCGGCGGCCCGCCGCGAGGCGGAGGCGGAGCTGCGCACGGCGGCCGAGGCGCGGCGCCCCTTCGACCTCGCCCGCGGTCCCCTGATGCGGGTGGTGGTGCTGCGTCTGGCGCCGGAGGAGCACCTGGTGCTGATGACGCTCCACCACACGGTGTTCGACGGCTGGTCCGGCGGGCTCCTGGTGCGCGAGCTGGCGGCCCTCTACCCGGCCTTCCGGCGCGGCGAGCGGTCGCCGTTGCCGCCGCTGCCGGTGCAGTACGCCGACTACGCGGCCTGGCAGCGCCGCTGGCTCGCCGGCGAGGTGCTCGACGAGCAGCTCGGCTACTGGCGGCGCCAGCTCGCCGGCGCGCCGGAGCGCCTGGAGCTGCCCACCGACCGCCCGGCGCCGCCCGTGCCGTCGTCGCGCGGCGGCAAGGAGGTGTTCCGCCTCGACGCCGATCTCGCCGGCCGGCTGGCCGGGCTCGCCCGCGCCGAGGGGGCGACGCTCTTCATGGTGCTTCTCGCCGGCTGGAAGGCGCTCCTGGCGCGCTACTCCGGGCAGGACGACGTGGTGGTGGGCACGCCGATCGCCGGCCGCAACCGCCCGGAGGTCGAGGGCCTCATCGGCTTCTTCGTCAACACCCTGGCGCTGCGCAGCCGGGTGCCCGAGGGCGGCCTGCGCGCCCTCTTGGCGGAGGTGCGGCGGGTCACCCTGGAGGCCTACGGCCACCAGGACCTGCCCTTCGAGAAGCTGGTGGAGGAGCTGCGCCCGAGCCGCGACCTGTCCCTGCCGCCGCTCTTCCGCGTCCTCTTCGTGCTGCAGAACCAGCCGATGCCGGAGCTCACCGCCGAGGGGCTGACCTTCCGCTTCCAGGTGCCGCGCACCGGGTCGGCGATGTTCGACCTGACCCTGTCGATGCGCGAGGCCGCCGACGGCACGCTGACCGGCTCCCTGTCCTACCGCCACGACCTGTTCGACGCCGCCACCGTGCGCCGCATCCTGCGCCACTTCGAGCGCCTGCTGGCCGCCGGCGCCGCCGAGCCGGACCGGCCGCTGGCGGCCCTGCCGTGGATGGACGAGGCGGAGCGGCGCCAGGTGGTGGCCGGCTGGAACGCCACGGCGCGCGAGTACGCGGGTCCGGAGGTGCTCACGGACCGGCTGGCGGCGCAGGCGGCGGCGACGCCCGAGGCGACGGCCCTGATCTGCGCCGACGAGCGGCTGACCTACGCCGAGTTCGAGGCGCGGGTGTGCCGGCTGGCGCGCCACCTCGGGCGCCTCGGCGTCGGTCCGGAGAGCCGGGTGGGGGTGTTCGCCGAGCGCGGCGTCGAGATGGTCGAGGCGATCCACGCCGTGGTGCGCGCCGGCGCCGCCTACGTGCCGCTCGATCCCGGCAACCCGGCGGAGCGGCTGGCCTTCATGGCCGCCGACGCCGGCCTCGCCCTGGTGCTGGTCGGCGACGCGGTGGCCGACCGGCTGCCGGAGGTCGACGCGCCGCGCCTGCTGCTCGGCGCCGACCGGGAGCGCTGG
>DATABP010000121.1:0-6099 GCA_036259515.1 Thermoanaerobaculia bacterium
GCGGTCGTTCTTCCGGCCCACCCGCGAACGGGCGGTCGAGGACTTCGGCGTCGTCTACGACCACGCCCCCTCCGGGCGCAGCTATCGGGTCGACTGGCGCGGCGAGCGGCTGGTCTTCCGCCGCTGGCAGACCACCGCCGAGGGCCGGCCGATCCACCTCGTCGAGCAGGAGATCGACTGGGTGCTCGGCTCCGGGCACACCTCGCGCACCTACCTCTACCGGACGCCCGCCGGCGAGCTCTTCCAGCTCCCGATCGCCTGGTACAGCCAGGACGGCGGCCACTGGGCGATGGCGCCCGGGTTCGACCGCCCGGACCACTCCGGCCTCCTGCGCGCCGTGCGCCGCGAGTGCCTGTTCTGCCACGACGCCGACCCCGGGCTGCCGCCCGGCGCCGACCGCCACGGCGCGCCCCACGTCTTCCCCGCCGAGCTGCCGCAGGGGATCGGCTGCCAGCGCTGCCACGGGCCGGGGAGCGAGCACGTCGCGCGGGCGGAGATCGGCGCCGCGCCGGAGGAGGTGCGGGCGGCGATCGTCAACCCCGCCCGCCTCGCCCCCGAGCGGCGCGACGACGTCTGCTGGCAGTGCCACATGCAGCCGTCGGTGGCGATCCCCGGGGTGCGCCGGCTCGGCGCCGGCGACTACGCCTTCCGCCCCGGGCGGCCGCTGCCCGACGCGCTCCTCCACTTCGACGTCGTCGAGACCGCGCGGGCGCGAGGCGACCGCTTCGAGATCAACCACCACGCCTACCGGCTGCGGCAGAGCGCCTGCTGGCAGGAGAGCGCCCGCGCGCCGACCTGTGTCACCTGCCACGATCCGCACCGCAAGGTGCCGCCGGCCGAGCGCGCCGCCCACTACCGCGCCGCCTGCGAGGGGTGCCACGGCGGCGGCGCGGCCCCCGATCCGGCGGCGGCGCACCGGGCGGCGGGGGTGGTCGAGGTCGCCGACTGCGTGCCCTGCCACATGCCGCGCCGGCGCACCCAGGACGTCGTCCACGTGGCGATGACCGACCACCTGATCCAGCGCCGCCCGCCGCCGCCCGAGGCGCGCCTCGCGCCGCTGCCGGAGACCGATCCGGTTCTGGAGGACGTCTTCCCGCTCGACCCGTCGCGCGCGCCGGGAGGCGCCGAGGGCGAGCTCTACCGGGCGCTGGCGGTGGTGCGGATGGCGGGGAGCGCCTCGCCGGCGGCGGTGGCGAAGCTCGCCGAGCTCCTGCCGCGGGTGCTGCCGGCCGGGCATCCCGGGCGCGTCGAGGCGGGGCTCGACCTGGCGCAGGCGCGGCTCGGCTCGGGCCGCTTCGACGAGGCGGCGGCGACGCTCGACGGCGTGCTCGCCGCCGAGCCCGAGCACCCGCTGGGGCTGGAGCTCCTCGCGCTGACCCGCGCCGGCCAGGGCAAGGGAGCCGAGGCGCTGGCGCTCCTCGAGCGCGCCGTGGCCGCCGCCGACCCGCCGCGCCCGCAGGCGCTCTACAACCTGGCGCGGCTCCTCTCCGGCGCCGGCCGGCACGAGGAGGCGGAGGCGGCGCTCGAACGCGCCGTCGCCCTCCACCCGACGTTCGCCTACGCCTGGCACCAGCTCGGCCTCGCCCGCGAGCGGCGCGGCGATTCCTTCGGCGCCCTCGTCGCCTGGCGACGCTCGCTGGCGATCGAGCCGTCGCTGTCCGAGCCCTACCCGCCGCTGGCGCGGGCTCTCGCCGCGACCGGCGCCGGCGAGGAGGCGCTGGCGCTCCTCCGCCACGGCGAGGCGCACGCGCGGCGGACGGCGGAGATCGCCGCGGCGCGGGCGGAGCTGGCGGCGGAGCTCGGCGTCACCACAGGATCAGGCCCACCCCCGCCGCCATGAGCGCCACCGCCGCCACCTGCGCCGCCCCCACCCGCTCGGCGAACACGAAGCGCCCCCACACCAGCGCCATCGCATTGCCCATCCCCCGCTTGAGCGTCTCGACCAGCGCCACGGCGACGAGCTGGTAGGCGTAGAGCTGGAGCGCCAGCCCGCCGACGCTCACCGCGATGGCGAGGAGGTAGGTCCACGGCGCCCGCGTCACCTGCCGCGCCTCGCCCACCCGGCCACGGGCGGCGAGGAGCGCCAGCACCGCCGCCGCCACGCCGGCGCAGAGCACCAGCCCGTGCACCGCCGGCGTCGCCGCCTGGAGCGCCAGCCCGTCGAGGGGCGGGGTCAGCGACCAGCAGAGGACGACGACCAGCATCAGCCGCGCCCCCCGGTCGCGCGCGAGCGCCCGCGCCATCGCCGCCAGCGACACCCCCTCCCGCGGCCGCAGGTGGAGCAGGAACGCCCCGGCCACGACGAGCCCGATCCCCGCCGCCTGCGCCGGCGTCGGGAGCTGTCCGAGGAGCGGCACCGCGAAGAGCGCCGTCGCCACCGGCGTCAGCGACAGGAGCGGGATGGTCAAGCTGATCGGCGCCACCCGGAAGGCGTGGATGAAGGCGAGGTTGGCGACCACGTTGAGCGCCACCGACCCGAGCGCCGGCGCCCAGTACCCCTCCCCCACCGCCAGCTCGCCGCCGCCGAGCACCGCCCAGCCGGCGAAGAGCACCGCCTGCCCGGCGGTCAAGAGCAGCATCAGCGGCGTCGGCGCGATCCGCTCCACGAGCGCCTTCCGCGCCCAGTCGAACCCCGACCAGGCGAGCGCGCAGGCGACGACGACGAGGAGGGCGAAGGGGGTCAGGGGGCGGCTGAACCCGAGTCCGTGGTCAGCAGGCGGTAGCCTGGCGAGGCAGCCAGATCCCGGTCGAAAGTGTAGGTTTCCGAGCAGCCGGCGGCCTCTGCACAACGGCCGATCAGGTAGTCGGCGAAATCCGCCTTCCCGGCGCGAAAGTCGTCGAGAGCGAGCCGCACCAGGCCGCGGGCTTGAATCAGGAAGACGGGCGACTGGAGGAGACCCTCGAGGATGGCGGTCAGCTCCTGCTTCGGAGTCCGGTAACGTGGACTGCCGAGGGTCCACAAGGTTTCGCAGAGGACCGGCAGGCTGACGAACAAGCGCTCGCCCCGCCGCTCGGCTCCTTCCAGGAAGTCGCAGGCCAGTGGGGTTTGTGCGGGATCGTCGAGCGCGAAATAGCAAACCAGGACGTTGGTGTCGACACCGCGGAGGCGGCCCGCAGCGTCATCCCTGGTTTTGCCGCTCAATCCTGGTCCTCGTGCCACTGCCGGCGGATTCGCTCGTCGTCGTCCGCCAAGTACTGCGCGATCTCGGCATCCATCTCCTCGACGCTCAGCGGCTCCATGCCGGGCCGCCGTGCGATGCCGTAGAGCTCACGCACCGACCTCGCGAGCCTCTGCACCTTCACCGAGCCGTCGGCCTCGACCACGAACTCCACCCGGTCCCCCTGGTCGACGTGCAGGTGATCGCGAACCGCCTTCGGCAGCGTCACTTGTCCCTTGCTGGTAATCGCCGCCGTTGCCATGCCAGTCTCCTTTCCGCCGGTAAGGATATCAACGGCTCCCCTACCCGCGGTAGATTCCACCCCCACATGACCCTCTCCCCCGAGCTGATCGCCGACGTGCTGGTGCGCCAGGGGAGGATCGCGCCCGAGCACGGCGAGACGATCAAGAAGGAGGCGCGGATGCTGCCGAAGCGGGTGCGGTCGGCACGCGCCTACGAGCAGAAGGCGTTCGGCTACGAGCTGGTCGAGCAGCTCCACCTGCCGGACGCCGCCTCGGGCGGCGCCGTCGGCGAGCACGAGATCGCCGCCGCGCTCGCCGCCGAGGCCGGGCTCGAGCGGGTGCGCATCGACTCGCTCCAGCTCGACGCCGAGCTGATCGAGTCGAAGGTGTCGCGCCCCTTCGCGCGCCGCCACCGCATGCTGCCGCTGGCGATGGCGAACGGCCGGCTGCGGGTGGCCTGCGCCGACCCCTTCGACCTCGAGGCGATCGACGCCTTCCGGCGCCAGGCGGCGCGCGAGCTCGAGCTGGTGGTCGCCTCGGAGCCCGAGATCCTCCGCGCGCTGACCGAGTTCTACGGCCTCCGCCACTCGGTGCGGCGCGCCGAGCGCGAGCTGACCACCGGCGTCGACCTCGGCAACCTCGAGCAACTGGTGCGGATGAAGTCCGACGCCGAGATCGAGTCGTCGGACAAGCACGTGGTCAACGCCGTCGAGTTCATGCTCCAGCACGCCTTCGAGTCGCGCGCCTCGGACATCCACGTCGAGCCCAAGCGGGAGACCAGCACCATCCGCTTCCGCATCGACGGCGTGCTCCACCCCATCCAGTCGATGCCGCGGGTGGTGCACCGGGCAGTGGTGTCGCGGATCAAGACGATGTCGCGGCTCGACATCGCCGAGAAGCGCCGTCCCCAGGACGGCCGGGTGAAGACCACCCGCGACGGCCGCGAGGTCGAGCTCCGTGTCTCCACCCTGCCCACCGCCTTCGACGAGAAGGTGGTGATGCGCATCTTCGATCCCCAGGTGCTGATGCAGGACCTGGGCGAGCTCGGCTTCTTCCCCGACGAGCTGGCGCTGTTCAACGACTTCATCTCGCGGCCGCACGGCATCGTGCTGGTCACCGGCCCCACCGGCTCCGGCAAGACGACCACGCTCTACTCGGCGCTCAAGCTGATCGCCAGCGACCAGATCAACGTGACGACCATCGAGGACCCGATCGAGATGGTCGCCGAGGAGCTCAACCAGGTGGCGGTGCAGCCCAAGGTGGGGGTGACCTTCGCGGCGGCGCTGCGCCACATCCTGCGCCAGGACCCGGACGTGATCATGGTCGGCGAGATCCGCGACGGCGAGACGGCGCAGTACGCCATCCAGGCGGCGCTGACCGGCCACCTCGTCTTCTCCACGCTCCATACCAACGACGCCGCCTCAGCGATCAGCCGGCTGGTCGACCTCGGCGTCGAGCGCTTCCTGATCAGCTCCACCCTGGTCGGCGCGATGGCGCAGCGGCTGCTGCGCAAGGTCTGCCCGCACTGCGGCGAGGACCGCGCGCTGACCGCCGACGAGGCGGCGACCCTGCGCATCGCGGTGCCTCCCGGCAAGCGCCTCAAGGTGCGCGAGGGCGCCGGCTGCCACGAGTGCCGCGGCACCGGCTACCTCGGCCGCACCGGCATCTTCGAGATGCTGCCGGTCGACGACGCGATCAAGGAGAAGGTCCTCGCCGCCGCCGACGCCCCGGAGATCAAGCGCACCGCCGTCGAGCACGGCATGCGCACGCTGCGGCAGAGCGCGCTCCGCAAGCTCGCCGAGGGGGTGACCACCTTCGAGGAGGTGGTGCGGGTGACGGGGATCTGAGGGATGGCGGAGCGGATCGGCGAGCGGGCGGCGAACCGCGCGCTCCTCGCCCGCCAGGGGCTGCTGGCGCCCTTCGAGTGGCCGCTCGTCGAGGTGGTCGAGGCGATCGGGGCGATCCAGGCGCAGCACTGGCCGGCGGTGGCGGCGGCGCTGGCGGCGCGCATGGACCGCTTCGACCTCGCCGAGCTGGAGGCGGCGCTCGGGCACGGCGAGCTGGTCTTCGGAACGCTGCTGCGCGGCACGCTCCACGTGGTCAGCGCGCGGGAGCACCCGGCCTACGCGGCGGTGACCGCGGCGTCGGGGGCGGACGATTGGCGGCGGGCGACGAAGGAGGCGGTGCCCGGCGGCGAGGCGTTGCGGCGGGAGATCGCCGCCTTCGCCGCCGAGGCCGCGCGCACCGCCGACGAGCTGAGCGACCTCCTCGAGCGCCGCCTCGCGGCCGAGCCGGACCTCCTGCCGGTCGCCGAGGCCGAGCGGCAGCGGGCGCTCCGCTGGCCGCTTCGCCGCTGGAGCGGTCTCGTGCGAGTGCCGGCGGACGGGCGGTGGTCGAAGGCGCCGGCGGATTACCGGGCAGCGCCCGGCGGCGAGGCGGCGCGGGGGCTCGACCCGAAGGCCGCCCTCGACGAGGTGGCGCGCCGCCACCTCCGCGCCTTCGGTCCGGCGGCGGCCGAGGACGTGGCGGCCTGGGCCGGCTGCCGCGCCGGCGAGGCGCGCGCCGCGCTCGACCGGCTGGCGCCGGAGCTGCTCCGGCTGGAGGACGACGCGGGCAAGCCGCTCTTCGACCTGCCGGACGCCCCGCGCCCCGAAGGAGACACTCCGGCCCCGCCGCGTCTCCTCCCGTGGTTCGACTCG
>DATABP010000122.1:0-8355 GCA_036259515.1 Thermoanaerobaculia bacterium
GCCGGCCGGGCGCTGACCGGTCCGGCGACGGTCGCCCCCGGCGACGCGATCGTCAGCGAGCTCGCCGGGGGGCGGTTGAGGAGCCGCGTCGAGCCGGGTTGAGCCGCTTTCTCCTCCGCACGACGATACGATCCGCCCGCCAGGAGGAACGATGAGCGAACGAGACCTGTCGGCGGCCGTTGCCGCGCCCAGCTTCGGCGAGGCGATGGAGGAGCTGGAGGAGATCCTGCAGCGGATCGAGGGGGAGGAGGTCGACGTCGACCGGCTCGCCGCCGAGCTGCGCCGTGCCAGCCAGCTCCTCGACCTGGCGCGCGACAAGATCCGCCGCGCCGAGGTCGAGGTGACCCAGATCGTCCAGGGGATGGAGGCCGCCGCGACGCCCCCCTCTGCGGCCGGCTCCGCCCCTTCCGCGATCTCCGCCCCACCCGCGCGCGAGCCCGAGGAGCCGGAGGACGACGAGTCCGAGCTCGACCAGGACGACATCCCCTTCTGAGCTCGTTCGATGGGTGGTATGACTCGGGTTATACTCCAGCCGTGAAGACCGCCGTCTCCATCCCCGATCCTGTCTTCGACGCCGCCGAGGAGCTGGCCCACAGGCTCGGTCTCTCCCGGAGCGAGCTCTATTCGCGCGCGCTTCGGGAGTACCTCGACGACCACCTGGAGCGTAGCGTCACCGCAAGGCTCGACGCCGTCTATGCCTCGCAGGGGTCGCAGCTCGACTCCGACCTGGCGCGACTCCAAACCGCGTCCTTGCCGCGCGAGGACTGGTGAGCTCGCCGGAGCTGCGTCGCGGCGAGATCTGGTGGGCCTCGCTGCCCGAGCCGGTCGCTTCGGAGCCCGGGTCTCGGCGCCCTCTCCTCGTCGTCCAGGCGGACGGCTTCAACCGCAGCCGGCTCCAGACCGTCCTGGCGGTGGTGATGACCACCAATCTCGGGATCGCCGAGGCGCCGGGCAATGTCTTCCTGTCCCGGGAGGAAACCGGACTGCCGCGCGATTCGGTCGCGAACGTCTCGCAGATCGTCACCGCCGACCGCCGTTTCCTCACCGAGCGGGTCGGCCGCCTGCCGTCGGATCTCCTCGCCGAGATCGACGACGGGCTGCGGCTGGCGCTCGACCTCGAACGGAGCCGCTGATCCTCCGCCGCGTCGCGGCGCCCGCCGCCCCGCCTGATATGCTCCGCCCGCCCCTTCCGCCGCGCGCCGGCCACGGCCCCCGCGGCGCCTGATCCACCTCGGGAGGAGATCCAACTTGAAGATCCACGAATACCAGGCCAAGGAAGTGCTGCGCCGCTACGGCGTCGCCACCCCCCGCGGCCGGGTGGCCGAGCGCCCGGAGGCGGCGCGGGCGATCTGCGAGGAGTGGGGCGGCCGCGCGGTCGTCAAGGCGCAGATCCACGCCGGCGGGCGCGGCAAGGGCGGCGGTGTCAAGCTCGCCGGCACGCCGGCCGAGGCCGAGGAGCTGGCCGGCCGCATCCTCGGCATGCAGCTCGTCACCCCGCAGACCGGCCCCGAGGGCCAGACGGTGCGCCGGGTGCTGGTCGAGGAGGCGCTCGACATCGACCGCGAGCTGTACCTCTCGATCACCCTCGACCGCGCCGCCGGCAAGCCGGTGATCATGGCCTCGGCCTCCGGCGGCATGGACATCGAGGAGGTCGCCGCCCGCGATCCCGAGGCGATCGTGCGCCGGCACTTCGATCCCTTCCTGGGCCTCCAGGCGTTCGAGGCGCGGGCGGTGGCGTCGGGGCTAGGGCTGGCGGGCGGCACGGCGCGGCAGGCGGCGAAGCTGGTCGCCGCGCTCGCCCGCGCCTACGTCGACACCGACGCCTCGCTGGTCGAGATCAACCCGCTCCTGGTCACCCGCGGCGGCGACGTGCTGGCGCTCGACGCGAAGATGAGCTTCGACGACAACGCCCTCTTCCGCCACCCGGAGATCGCCGAGATGCGCGACCTCGCCGAGGAGGCGCCGGCCGAGGTCGAGGCCTCGAAGTACCACCTCAACTACATCCAGCTCGACGGCTCGATCGGCTGCATGGTCAACGGCGCCGGGCTGGCGATGGCGACGATGGACGCCGTCAAGCTGCACGGCGGCGAGCCGGCGAACTTCCTCGACGTCGGCGGCTCGGCGTCGCAGGAGGCGGTGGCCAACGCCTTCCGCATCCTGGTCTCCGACCCCAAGGTCCGCTCGGTGCTGATCAACATCTTCGGCGGCATCGCGCGCACCGACCGCATCGCCCGCGGCGTGGTCGGCGGCATCGAGGAGCTCGGCGGCGTGCGGGTGCCGGTGGTGGTGCGGCTCGAGGGCACCAACGTCGAGGAGGGGCGCCGCATCCTGCGCGAGGCGCCGTTCGAGTTCCTCGTCGCCGAGCACATGGCCGACGCGGCGGAGAAGGCGGTCGCCGCCGCGGCCGGCGGCACCGGAGGGCGCTCCTGATGGCGATCTGGGTGGGGAAGGAGACGCGCCTCCTGGTGCAGGGGATCACCGGCAAGGAGGGCGAGTTCCACGCCAAGGGCTGCCGCGACTACGGCACGCGGGTGGTCGGCGGCGTCACGCCGGGCAAGGGTGGGCAGGAGGTCGACGGCATCCCGGTGTTCGACTCGGTGGCGGCGGCGCGGCGGGAGACCGGCGCCAACGCCACGATGATCTTCGTGCCGCCGCCGTTCGCCGCCGACGCGATCATGGAGGCGGCCGACGCCGGCGTCGAGCTGGTCGTCTGCATCACCGAGGGCATCCCGGTGGCCGACATGCTCGCCGTCCGCGCCTTCCTGCGCGACCGCCCGGCCACCCGGCTGGTCGGGCCCAACTGCCCGGGCGTCATCACCCCGGGGCAGGCGAAGATCGGCATCATGCCGGGGCACATCCATCAGCCGGGTGGGGTGGGCGTGGTGTCGCGCTCGGGGACGCTGACCTACGAGGCGGTGTGGCAGCTCTCGAACCTCGGGCTCGGCCAGTCGACCTGCGTCGGGATCGGCGGCGATCCGATCAACGGCACCAGCTTCATCGACTGCCTCGAGGCCTTCGCCGGCGACCCCGACACCCGGGCGGTGATCCTGATCGGCGAGATCGGCGGCAGCGCCGAGGAGGAGGCCGCCGCCTGGGTGCGCGAGGAGTGGGCGCCGCGCTTCCCGGACCGCCCGATCGCCGGCTTCATCGCCGGCCGCACGGCGCCGCCGGGGCGGCGGATGGGCCACGCCGGCGCGATCATCTCCGGCGGCAAGGGGACGGCGGCGGAGAAGATGGAGGCGCTCCGCGCCGCCGGCATCCACCTCGTCGAGTCGCCGGCCGAGATGGGGGCGACGATCGCCCGCGCCCTCGGCCGCGGCTAGCGGCCGGGCGGGCGGCGGACGGCGGCGGGCGGCGAGGGCGCGATGAGCGAGACGAGCCGGCGCCCCGACTTCCTGCGCCGCCCCCCCGGCGACGGCTGGCTGGCGCTCCTCGGCGGCGGCGAGATCACCTTCGGCGAGACGATCGAGGCCGACGACGCCTGGCTGGCCCACACCGGCGAGGGGCCGATCGGCTTCGTGCCCGCCGCCTCCGGCTCGGTCGACTACGGCCATCAGCTCGCCGACTACCTCGAGGGCGAGCACGGCCGGCTGATCGAGGTGGTGCCGATCTATCGGCCGCGCGACGCCCGCCGCGGCAGGAACCTCGAGCGCCTCGCCGAGTGCGCCGCGATCTACCTCGGCGCCGGCGTCGCCGACCAGCTCGTCGAGGCGCTCGCCGGCTCGCCGGCCGCCGAGGTGATCCTCGACCGTCTGCGCCGCGGCGGCGTGGTGGTGGCGATGGCGGCGGCGGCGCAGGCGCTCGGCCGGGTGGCGCGCTCGATCCGCGTCGGCCGCTTCGTCGACGGCCTCGACTGGCTCCCGGGCGGGGTGGTCGAGACCAACTTCGATCCCGGCCACGACCGGCGGCTGCGCCAGTCGCTCGCCCGGCCGGGGGTGTCGTGGGGGCTGGGCGTGCCGGCCGAGTCGGCGGTGCTGCTCGGCCCCGGCGGCGCGCTGGAGACGGTGGGGACGGCGTTCGCCGTCGAGGGCGCGGAGGGCGAGCTGATCGAGCTCGACGCGCCGCCCGCCGCGTCGTGACGGCCGGCCGGGCACCGCCACGCGCAGCGTGGTGGCCGGCCGAAGAATCGCATCCGAAACCCAATCCGGCCGCGGTCGCCGGACGGACATACAATGGAGGAAGGTCGATGACCCAGACGACGCTCGCCATCATCAAGCCCGACGCGTTCTCCGCCGGGCACGCGGGGAAGATCCTCGCCCACCTCGAGGGCGAGGGCTTCAAGCTCCGCGGCCTCAAGGTGGTCCACCTCTCCGAGGCGCAGGCGCGGGCGTTCTACGCCGTCCACGCCGAGCGGCCGTTCTACCAGAGCCTGGTCGCCTTCATGACCGGCGGGCCGGTGGTGCCGGTGGCGCTCGAGCGCGAGGACGCGGTCGCTCACCTGCGCCGCGTGATGGGCGCCACCGACGTGGCGAAGGCGGAGCCGGGCACGCTGCGCGCGCTCTACGGCACGTCGATCGAGAAGAACGCCGTCCACGGCAGCGACTCGCCGGAGAACGCCGGCATCGAGGTCGGCTTCTTCTTCTCCGCCGCGGAGCTCCTGGGAGGCCGCTGATGTACCGCAACCCCGAGCCGGCGCCGGCCAGCCGCGTCGCCGCCGAGCGCCGCGGGCCGGTGCTCGGCAAGTTCTGCCGCACCTGCGGCAGCGTCTACCCGACCTTCCGCGCCCGCCACAGCGGCAAGCCGGTGCGCGGCAAGGACCACGTCGCCTCGCCGTGCAGCCACGAGGGCGAGCCCTTCGAGCCCGGCGGCGACTGGTGGGAGCCGGCGGTCGAGGTGCTGCCGCCGCCTCCGGCATCCGCCGAGCCGACGACGGAGGCCGCGGCGGCCCGGTAGCCCGCGCGGCGGCGGCCCCCGCCCGTTCCTCGATCAGGACGATGAGCCCCGCCGATCTCCACGGACGCGCCCGCCCGGCCGGCCGCCTCGACCGCCGCGAGGAGCCGGGGCGGTGATCGCGCAGCCCGACGGCTCGGGCGCCGAGGAGGAGAGCGTGCGGCGCCCGGACGGCGGCGCCGGGGACGAGGAGGCGCGACGCGACGGCGCGGACGGCGACGCCGCGATCCTCGAGACCGAAGGCCCGGCGAAGACGGCGGAGGCCGAGCTCGCGGGCGCCGCCGGTCTCGACACCGACGCGGCCGGGCCCTCGCCGGCGGTCCTGGAGCCACGGCCGTCGACCGGCAGCGGCGCCGATCCCGTCCTCTTCGCGAACCCTCTCGCTTCCCTCGCCGGCGGGCGCCGTGCCGCCCCCGGCGTGCTCGCCCGCCTCTTCGCCCCCGGCCGCCGGCTGCCGCGCCTGACGCTGGCCGCCGCCGGCGGAGTCGTCTCCTCGCTCCTCACCACCCTCGTCTCGCCCGAGGCCGGCCACCTGCGGCCGACCGCGGCGGCGGGGTTCGCCGCCGGCGCCTGCTTCGGGCCGGCGGGGCTGGGCGTCTTCGCGGTCGTCGAGGCGGTGGTGCTCTTCGCGCTCGGCGCGCCGGCGTGGGCGGCGCTCCTCGCCGCGGCGGCCGACGGGCTGCTCGGCGCGATCGGCTACCTCGCCTTCCGCGACGTCGGGCAGGTGGGCCGCGGGCTGCCCAACCTCGGCTCGTACCTGACGCTCCTGGCCGCGGCCCTGGTGGGCGCTCTGGCCACCGGCTTCGCGCTCGCGTGGATCGGCTACGCCGACCGCCTGCTCTACGGAACCGGCCTCTACGCAGCCGGCAACCTCGCCGCGGTGGTGCTCGCCGGGCTGCCGCTGGTGGTCGCCGCGGAGCGCGGGCTGGGCCGTCACCTGGTGCCGATCGCCGGGGAGGTGGCGGCGCCGCCGCCCGAGCGGATGGGCGAGGACACCGTCGACGAGGACACCGCGCACGACGCCGAGGCGACCGTGTTCGTCGCCCGCCGGCGGCCGGCGCGGCGGGAGGTGCCGCTCGCCGTCGCCGGGCTGGTCGCCGTCACCCTGCTGGTGGCGCCGGTGGCCGCCGCGGTGCCGGCGATCGCTCCCTGGGTGGCCGTGCTCTACCTGCTGCCGGTGGTCGCCGCGGCCCAGACCTACGGCCTCCGCGGCGGCGCGCTGGCCGCGTCGGTCTCCGGCCTCGCCTTCCTCGTCGCGCTCCGCCTCGCCGAGCTGACCATCGGCTGGACCGTCGCCGACCCCTTCCACCCGCTGCCGCTCTACGCCCAGCTCCTGGTGCTCTCGCCGCTCGGCGCCTACCTCGGCCAGGCGCGCGAGCGCGAGTCGCGCCTCCGCCGCGAGCTGACCCTCCATCACCGCCTGCTGCGCCAGGACCTCTTGCGCGTCGTCCAGGCGCTGACCGCGGCGGTCGAGGCGAAGGACTCCTACACCGAGGCGCACCTGAAGCGCGTCGCCGACTACGCGGTGGCGGTCGGCCGCCGCCTCGGGCTCGGCGGCCGCCAGCTCGAGACGCTCTACTACGGCGCGATGCTCCACGACATCGGCAAGATCGGCGTCCCCGAGTCCGTTCTGCGCAAGAGCGGCCCGCTCGACGCCGGCGAGTCGGCCCTGATGCGGGAGCACCCCGCGATCGGCGCCCGCATCGTCGCCGGCCTCGACCTCCTTCGCGACGCCGCCCCGATCATCCTCCACCACCAGGAGCGCTGGGACGGCGCCACCACCGGCGACAGCCCCGGCTACCCCGACGGCCTGGCCGGCGAGGACATGCCCCTCGGCAGCCGCATCATCGCCGTCGTCGACGCCTTCGACGCGATGACCACGGACCGGCCGTACCGTCCGGGGCGCTCGGCGGCGGAAGCGGCGCACGAGCTCGGCCGGGAGGCGGGGCGGCAGTTCGATCCGAAGGTGGTGACGGCGTTCCTGGCGGTGCTGGCGGAGCGGCCGTGGGTGTGACGAGGCGAGAAGCTCGTCCTCCTTGTTGGGCTCAAATTTCACCTCGATTGTCATGTTGAAAGTAGAGGATGAGGAGCAATGAGCTCTGTCTTTGAGGAGCTGCCATCCTACGCATCGGCGCGCCACTTCGTTTCGGATCTCAGACTATCGGCACCGCTTTGGGATGGTGATGACGAGACTCATACCGGCTGGATATTTCGTGGCCAACAACGCTCGGAGTGGCCGCTACTCGCGTCGATATTCCGGCCCTTCTCCAGAAATAACCTAGCCGCGATCTACCTTAGAAACTATAAACGGTCGTATCGTAATGTTACCGCCAAGGAATGGCGTGAGTGGGTCCCACCCCGAACTGCTGTATCTGCTTCCGGTTCCTCTCGTCGCCATTCACGTATCGTGCTTCAGGCGCTCGCGCATGCAGCTTTGGTCCGTGATTTCGTTTTACTCGCAGATCGGGCTGGGCATGAGACGATCCGTCCTGATTTCTTGTGGTATCTGACCAATTGCCGGAATCATCGGGACGCTCTTGAAACGTATTTTCGCGGAGATATTGCTCACGACGACTTGGCCGCCTTTGCGATCGCACAGCACCATGGCGTACCGACCGCCCTCCTGGATTGGACCTACAATCCGCTCGTGGCGGCCTTTTTTGCGGCAGAACCTTTAGCATCTGCAAAGAATAGGACTGCAGGAGGGTCGATTGCGGTATGGGCGCTTCGAACGCAGGTATTTCGTCACGACACTCGTGAATTGCGACGCTTCACGGTGCCTCCTGGACGTGTTCCATTCCTCGATGCGCAGGGCGGACTGTTCACTTGGTCGCCGGTCGCGTACGAATGGGTAGTGTCTGGGCGTTATCCGACTGTAGAATGTCTCTTGAGTGAGATCGAAATAAAACTTGCGACAGGCGAGCTCCGGATGCCGCTGCTTCGCAAGCTCGTGCTGGATGTCGCGCAGATTCCTGACCTATTGAAGATTCTATGGCGTGAGCAGGTTACTAGAGCTCATCTGATGCCGACCTATGACAATGTCACCGCCTCGATGCGTCTGAGTGCGACGTGGCAAGAGAAGGCGCGATGATTATTGGCCGCTGGGAGATGTGTTCGCAATCTGAGCAGTCGCTTTGGTTCATCTTGCGCTTCCTATACTTCGACGAACGGCCGCGGAGAACGCCAGGAGATCCTCCAAGTGATCGCGCAGGATCTCCCGCACTAGGTCGAGGTCCACTCGCCCGTACTCGTGGATGACGAGGTTGCGGAAGCCCGCATGCGGCGGAGCGGCGGCACCTGGTCGTTCGCGATCCAGCCGCCGGTCGCCAGGAGGTCGAAGAGGTCGCGGTAGCTGTCCGGCTCGCCCAGGCGCTCGTCGGAGACGACGTGCGAGGCGGTGTCGAGGGTGGCCTGGACGGCGAGCTGAAGGGTGTGGAGGACGAAGCGCTGCTCGCGAAGGTCGTG
>DATABP010000123.1:0-5812 GCA_036259515.1 Thermoanaerobaculia bacterium
GCTCGCCCGGAGGAGGAGGAACCGATGAACACCACCCCCGTCGCCTTCGAGACCGCCGTCGACCGCGACTTCTCCGCCACCGTCGAGCGCTGGCGCGAGGAGCTGGCCCGGGAGGGCTTCGGCATCCTCACCGAGATCGACGTCCAGGCGACGCTCAAGAAGAAGCTCGACGTCGACCGCGAGCCCTACCTGATCCTCGGCGCCTGCCACCCGCCGTCGGCGCACCGCGCGCTGACCGCCCAGCCCGCGGTCGGCGTGCTCCTGCCGTGCAACGTCTGCGTGTCGCGCGAGGGCGGCCGCACGGTGGTGCGGGCGATGAACCCGGAGAGCGCGATGGCGATGCTCGACGACGCGGCGGTCGCCGAGGTCGCCTGCGAGGTGGCGGCGGCGCTCCGGCGGGTGATCGCGGCGGTGGGCTGACGCCGCCGGTCTAGCCCTCCGCCGGCCGGGCCAGCCGATCGGCGAAGAAGGCGAGGATCTCGTCGCGGGCGGCGAGCGTCGGCTGGCCCGCCTCGTCGATCAGGTGGGCGGTGACCACGCTGTGCGGGCCCGCCACCACGTGCTCGAAGAAGGGCGTCAGCGACTCGCGGTTCGCCGCGCTGTCGGGGAGCACGCGCGGGAGGAAGCGGTCGCCGAGCGCCGCCGAGTAGGCCGCGAAGCGCTGGGCGGTGCAGAAGCGATCGCCGGCGAAACGGTAGGCGAGCACCGTCAGGCCGTCGCGCTCCAGGCGCTCTCCCACCGCGCGCAGCTCCTCGGGGGCCATCTCGACGCCCGCCGGGTCGTCGAGCGGCAGCGACGGCTGGGAGAGGACCGGCGCCAGCATGGCGGGCTCGAGCATCATGGTCAGCGCGAAGTTGCCGGTGAAGCACATGCCGATCGCGCCGACGCCCGGACCGCCGCACTCCTCGTGCGCCAGCCGCGCCAGCGCGCGCAGCCAGCGGGTCACCGGGCTCGACCCTTGGCCGGCCAGGACGCGGAACTCGGCGCTGACGCACGCCCGCCGGAAGATCGCCGTGGCCTCCTCGACGTCCGGGACGGCGCCGTCGCGGCCGAACAGCGACGGCATGTAGACCGTGAACCCGGCGTCGCGCACCCAGCGCGCGAAGCGCGCCACCTCGGGGCTGATGCCCGGCATCTCGGTCATCACCACCACCGCCGGCCCGGCGCCGGCGACGTGGACCACCTTGGCGACGCCGTCCAGGGTGATCTCGCGGTGGACGAAGTCGTCGAGCGGATCGTGCCGGCTCATGCTTCCTTCCGGTGAGCGCGAAAGGAAGAGGCCCGCCCGGTTTCGCCGGACGGGCCTCGGATGGCTCCTGGGGAGGGATTCGAACCCCCGACCAATCGGTTAACAGCCGATCGCTCTACCACTGAGCTACCCAGGAACAGTTGTCGGAACCGCCGGGCGGCTCGCGCCGCCGGACGGCGAATTCTAGGTCCCGCCGAAGCCGAGGTCAAACTCGCACCGCGAGAGATCTCGCGCGGGAGGCGGCCCCGGCCGCCTCCCCGGGCCCGAAGGGCCCGACCGGCGTCAGCCCCCCTCGAAAAGCTAGTTTCCGGTCGTGTCGACGAACGGCTTGAGCTTCGTCGAGCGCGTCGGGTGGCGCAGCTTGCGCAGCGCCTTGGACTCGATCTGGCGGATGCGCTCGCGGGTGACGTTGAACGAGCGGCCCACCTCTTCGAGGGTGTGCTCGCTGTCCTCGCCGACGCCGAAGCGCATGCGCAGCACCAGCTCCTCGCGCGGGGTGAGCGTCTTCAGCACCCCGCGCGTCGAGTCGCGCAGGTTGGTGAAGATCACCGCGTCGATCGGGCTGACCACGTTCTTGTCCTCGATGAAGTCGCCGAGGTGCGAATCCTCCTCCTCGCCGATCGGCGTCTCCAGCGAGATCGGCTCCTGGGCGATCTTCATGATCTTCCGCACCTTCGAGGCCGGCAGGTCCATCCGCTCGCCGATCTCCTCGGCGGTCGGTTCGCGGCCGAGCTCCTGCACCAGCGAGCGGCTGGTGCGGGTGAGCTTGTTGATCGTCTCGATCATGTGCACCGGGATGCGGATGGTGCGCGCCTGGTCGGCGATCGCGCGGGTGATCGCCTGCCGGATCCACCACGTGGCGTAGGTCGAGAACTTGTAGCCGCGGCGGTACTCGAACTTCTCGACCGCCTTCATCAGGCCGATGTTCCCCTCCTGGATGAGGTCGAGGAACTGGAGGCCGCGGTTGGTGTACTTCTTGGCGATCGACACCACCAGCCGCAGGTTGGCGACGATCAGCTCCTCCTTGGCGCGCTCGCAGATCGCCTCGCCCTCGCGGATCTTGCCGATGGTCGCCGAGATCTCCGAGTGGGTGGTGCCGTAGCGCTCCTCGATCTCCTTGATCTTGAGGCGGTACTTCTCGATCCGGCGGCGGTGGAGCGCCTGGAGCTGCTCGTTCTTCTCGCGCACGAGAGCCGTCTCGGCGCGGCGGATGTCGCCCTCGTAGCGCGAGAACTGGCGGTCGATGTCCTTGAGGAAGTCGACCATCCGGTTCCGCGCCTGGAGCGAGAAGTCGATCGAGCGGATGTCCTTGGCGATCTTCGCCACCAGGCGGTCGATCTCGCGCTCGATCTCGAGGAACTTCTCGCTGCCCTCCTTACACCGCTTCTGGCGCTTCTTGAGGTCGCCGATCTTGCCGTCGTTCTCGCCGATCGCCTCGAAGATCTTGAGGTTCTTCTTGATCCGCTCGGCGGCCTTGGACTCCATCGGCTCGTCGGGGTCGGTCGCCATCAGCTCCTGGAGGATGCCCTTGTCCTTGGTCGCCAGCTCGTTGAGACGCAGGAGCTCGCGCAGCACGACGTGGTTGTCGCACAGCGCCTCGTAGATCATCCACTCGCCCTTCTCGATGCGCTGGGCGATCTCCACCTCGCCCTCGCGGTCGAGCAGCGGCACGGTGCCCATCTCGCGCAGGTACATGCGCACCGGGTCGTTGGTCTTCTCGTGCGCCGCGAGGGTGAAGTCGCCGCTGTCCTCGTCCTTCTTGTCGCCGTAGTCGCCGCGGTCGGTGCCGCTGTCGAGGTCGTCGCGGTTCTGGTAGCGCTCCGGGCGATCGATGACGTCGATCCCCTGCTCGGCGAAGGAGACGTAGATCCCGTCGAGCTCGTCGGGGAGGCTGACCACCTCGTCCGGCAGCATCTCGTAGATCTCGTCGAAGAGCAGGTAGCCCTTCTCGCGGCCGAGCTCGGTGAGCTGCTTGGCCGCCGGGTACTTGTCCTCCACCTTGCTCGCGCCGTTCCTTGCGCTGCTCTTGCTCAACTGGACCTCCTGAAGTCCCGTGCCCCGGTCTGCGCCCTGCCCGAAGCCGGAGCGGCGCTCGGCGCGGCCGCTCTCGGTGCAGGCGAATGCTCGATGTCCGTCCCGGATCCTTCCGATCACGTGGCCGGCCGGCGACGACACGCTCTGGCCGTTCACACAGCGAGGCGCCGCGCCTTCTCCGGGACGCCGGCGCCTCGTCGGGTGCGGGAGAGGGAGCGCCCCCCGCCCGCTTTCGAGATGTAGAGCGTTCCGTCCGGGACGTTTATTCCGCCGGCCGCCGCGAAGATGCCGGCGGCGCGGCGCGGGCGGCGCCGGCGGCCGGATGGAGGGTTGCGGCGAGGCGCTCGCGCTCGGCGAGGAGCAGCGCCAGCCGCTCGCCGTCGCCGCCCGCGTGCGCCTCGTCGATCTGCCGCTGGAGCTCGGCACGGCGCCGCTTGGCGTGGCGCCGGTGGAGGACGGCCAGGGTGGGCGCCAGCGGCTCGCCGCGCTCGCCGTCGCCGCTCTCGAAGGCGAGCCGGGCGAGCACCGCGTGCGCCGGGTCGTCCTCGCCGAGCGCGGCGGTCAGCTCGGCCACCGTGCACGGCTCGCCGACGTCGCGCCAGTGGAGCCAGATCGGCTCGTAGAGCCGGCGGCAGAAGGGATCGAGCAGCGCGTCGGGCGGCGGCAGCTCGGCGAACGCCGGCAGGGCGGGCTCGGCACGCCCGGAGAGCAGCAGGCGGACGAGCTTCTCTTCGAGATCGCGGCCCGGGCCTCGCTCGGCGGCGGCGGCCGGGCGGACGGGCGGCGGCGCGGGAGCGGGGCTCGCCCCGGCGGCGCCCTTCGCCGCGCCGGGCACCTTCTGGAGCACCATCTCGACCGGCAGCTCGAGGCGGTCGGCGGCGCGGCGGGCGTAGGTGTAGCGCAGCACCGGGTCGGGGATACGGCCGAGGAGCTCGCCGAGGTCGGAGGCCGCCTTGGCCTGCCGGCGCGGGTCGCGGCGCGCCTCGGGCGGCGCCAGCCGCTCGATCTCGCCGATCACCCCGTCGGCGGCCTGGGCGACGGCGCGCGCCACCGCCTCCGGGCCGGCGGCGAGCCGCAGCGAGTCGGGGTCGTGGCCGTCGGGGAAGCGGGCGCGGTGGACGGCGAGCCCGCCGCCGAGCAGGATCGGCAGCGCGCGGAGGTAGGCGCGCTCGCCGGCCTCGTCGCCGTCGTAGGCGACGACCACCTCCTCGGCATAGCGAGCGAGGAGGCGCGCCTGCTCCGGGGTCAGCGCGGTGCCCATCGTCGCCACCGCGCCCTCCACCCCGGCCGCCGCGGCGCCGACGACGTCGAAGTACCCCTCGACGAGCACCACCCGGCCGCCGTCGCGCACCGCCCGCCGCGCCTGGAACAGGCCGTAGAGCAGCTCGCCCTTGTGGAAGCGCTCGGTCTCGGCGGTGTTGACGTACTTCGCCTGGTCGTCGCCCAGCGTGCGCCCGCCGAAGCCGACCAGCCGCCCGGCCGGGTTGTGGATGGGGAACATCAGCCGGTTGCGGAAGCGGTCGATCCAGGTGTTGCGCCGCGATTTGGCGATCAGCCCGGCGGCCTCGAGGTCGCGCTCGGGAACGCGGCCGGCGAGGGCGTCGCAGAGGCCGGTCCAGCCCTCCGGCGCGTAGCCGATCTCGAAGCGCTCGACGAGCTCCGCCGGCACCCTGCGGCCGGCGAGGTAGCGGCGCGGCAGCTCGTGGCGGGCGAGCTCGCGGCGGAAGAACTCGGCGGCGGCGGCGAGCGCGCCGGCGACGTCCGGCTCGTTCGCCCGCCGCGCCTTCCGCGGCTGCATCGGCACCCCGTGGCGGAGCGCCAGCGCCTCGATCGCCGCCGGGAAGTCGTCGCCGGTGGCCAGCATGTGGAGCTTGATCGCGTCGCCGCCGGCGTTGCAGCCGAAGCAGTAGAAGAGGCCGCGGTCGGGGTCGACGTGGAACGACGGCGTCTTCTCCTTGTGGAGCGGGCAGAGCCCCTGCCAGTCGCGCCCCTTCTGCGCCAGCCGCGTGTGCTCGGAGGCAACGGAGAGGATGTCGGCGGCATCGCGCACCGCCTGCACCAGCTCGCGCGACAGATCGACGTTGCCGAGGCTCATCGGGTGGGGCTCAGAAGAGGTCCGGGGAGGTCAACGGCGGGCCGGAGGTGGGCATTCCGGCGGCGGCGGGCGCGGGCGAGGGGGAGTGCTGATGGCCCGCGGGAGCGCTCACCCCCAGAAGTAAGAGAGAAGAAACCACAGAGGGCTTCGAATCTCCCTTCGGTCGATTCTCACCGGTGCCGGCGCGCCGACGGCTAGTGAGCTCCTGGGCTTTGGAAGCCGCGAGCAGGTCGTGCTCGGGATTGCGCCAGGCCCGCACCTCGCCGCTGCCTACCCCCCATCCGACTGTCCAAGGCGCACGTCCCCCGGCCCCGCGCCGCCCCACCCCCGCGGCCCGAGCGCAGCGAGCCACCACCTAGCCGCCGCCACGCAGCGTCACCACCGTCGCCCCGTTGCCGCCCTCGTTCGCCTCGCCCGGCCGCTGCGCCGCCACC
>DATABP010000124.1:0-8585 GCA_036259515.1 Thermoanaerobaculia bacterium
GGCCGGCCGGATTCCTCCTCCGGCCGGCCGGCACCCGGCGATTCGGCGCTCCTCGTTCCTAGGGTGTCGCCGACAGCCGGGAGGTGACGGTCCGCCCGCTCACCCGGTCGGCCAGGCTGACCGCCACCACCTGCTCGACGCGGCGCAGCTCCAGGGTCCCCTCCCAGGTGAGTCGTTCGCCCGCTCGGGGCGGCTCGGCCAGCTCCAACTCGATCGGCACCACCGGCACCTGCGACAGCCGCGACGAGACGTCGAGCGCCGCCACCCGCAGCTCGCCGGCGACCCGCCAACGCAGGCCGTCGGCCGACGGCACCGCCTCGAGCACGGCGGCCGGGAAGCTGACCCGCACCGGGACGCGGGCGACGCGGCGGTTGCGCGGCTCCGGCTCGCCGAGCTCGACGTCGAGCACCCCGCCCGCCGCGCGCCCGCCGCCGAACAGCAGCGCCCCCTCGACGACCAGCGCCTGCTCGGACGCCCGCGACAGGTCGAAGTAGCTGTCGCGCGCACGCACCCGCAGCGCGCGGCCGGCGACCTCGAGGCGGATCTCGCGGCGGCTGTCGTCGTCGCGGACGGCCGGCTCGAAGCCGAGCCAGTAGTACTGCTCGAGGTCGGCGGTCACCGCCGCCAGCGCCTCGGAGCGGCGCCCGTCGAGGAGCGACCGGCCGCCGGTCTCGCGGGCGAGGTGGTCGAGGGCCCGGTGCGCCGCCTCCTCCCCGAAGAGATGGTCGGAGAGCGCGGTGCGGCGCGGCGGCGCGGCGTGCTCGGCGTCGATTCCGTCCGAGGGCAGGAACCCCGGCACGTCGACCGGGTAGAGCGTGTAGCCGAGCAGGTTGGCGGCGTCGACCAGCGGCGCGTAGGTCTCCTCGGCGATCGAGGTCCCGCGGAGGTGCGAGAAGCGCACGTCGAGCGGCACCGCGCCGGGGTGGAACGGCCAACCGCCGGAGAGGAGCAACATCACCCGCCGACCCTCCGGCCGTCCCGCCGCGCGCAGCGACGCGCTGGCGGCGGCGACCAGGCGGTCGAGGTCGCCGGCCAGCTCGAGCTCGTGGAGCTCGGCGGGATCGCGCACCGCCTCGATCAGCGGCAAGCCGCCGGCGAGGCGCAGCCGCCGCCGCAGCCCGAACGCCGGCCGCTCGGCGGCGGCGGCGAGCGCCCGCTCGATCGCTCCGCGGTCGCCGCTCCAGTCGAGGAGCGGTTCGACGGTGCGGCCGTCGAAGGCGACCACCGCCACCCGGTCGCCCGGAGCGAGCGCGCCGAGGTCCTCGGCCAGCCGGGCGAGCACCCGGTCGCGGTCGCGGCGGAGGGCGAAGGCGTCGTCGACGAAGACCAGCACCTGCGTCCCGACCTCCGCGTCGGCCGCCGCCGGCGCCGTGCCGGCGGCCGGAGCGCCCTCGACGATCCGCCCGCCGCGCACCTCGCTGAAGAAGGCGATCGGCACCTCCTCGCCGTCGACGAAGAGCCGGAAGTCGCCGGCGGTCAGACCGTCGACGCGGCGGCCGCGCCAGTCCTCGACCACCGCCTCGACGTTGACCACCCGCACCTCGAGCGACTCGCCGAAGTCGGCCCAGGCGTCCGACTCCGTCTGCGCGGCCGCGCCGGCCGCCGCCCCGCCGATCGCGGCGACCAGCGCCGCCGCCCGCACCACGTCTCGCAAGCTCCGCATCCCGCACCTCCCTGCGCCCCGCTCGGTGGTCCCCGCAAGACTGCAGCGAATGCCGTCCCGCGGCGCAAGCCCCGTGCCGGCGGCGCCATGCGGCGGAAGTGACGATCTCCGAGTGAGTTGCGGCGGACGGAGCGGCGCCGAGCGGCGGCTCGCGTCCCCGCCCGGGGACGCCCGTCGTCCCCCGGAGCCCGCGGCGGCGTCAGCGCCCGAGGCGCGCCGCCAGGTGGGCGGCGATCTTCGGGGCGTGCTCGCGGCTGTTCTCGATGAAGATGCGATCGGTCGCCGCGCCGGCCTGGAGGGTGCCGGCGACGTAGAGGCCGGGAACGTTCGACTCGCCGGTCTCGGGATCGTGCGCCGGGACAAGGGTCTCCGGGTCGACGGTCACGCCGGCGGCGGAGAGCAGGGACATGTCCGGCCGGTAGCCGATGAAGACGTAGGCGGCGTCGCAGGGCAGCCGCTCGGGCTCGCCGCCGCCCGCCGCCGGCACCAGCTCGAGCCAGCGCTCCGCCCCCTCCTCGCGGAAGGCCGTCACGCACGAGCCGTAGCGGGCCGCGATCGAGCCCTCGGCGACGCGGTTGTCGAAGTCCGGCTTGAGCCAGTACTTGACCGAGCCCTTGACCTCGTGGCCGCGGTGGACGAGGGTCACTCGGACGTCGTTGCGCCACAGGTCGAGGGCGGCCTCGGCGGCGGTGTTGCCGGCGCCGACGATCGCCACCCGCTCGCCGAAGTGACGGTAGGGGTCGCGGTAGCGGTCGCCCACCCAGGGGAGGTCCTCGCCGGGCACGCCGAGCCGCTTGGGGTTGCCGAAGTAGCCGCTGGCGACGGCGATGGCCCGCGGGCGGTAGCGGCGCGCCTCGGCGCGGTGGCGGGTGGTCACCTCGAAGCGTCCGCCCGGCTCGCCCGGCGGCACGACGGCGGTGACCTCCTCGTGGAGCGCCAGCGGCAGCCCCCAGCGCTCGGCGACCGAGCGGTAGTAGACCAGCGCCTGGCGGCGGCTCGGCTTGTCCTCGGGGACGGTGAACGGCACGTCGGCGATCTCGAGGCGGTCGCGGGTGGTGAAGAAGCGGAGGTGCGCCGGGTAGTCCTGGATCGCCGCGGTGAGCGGGCCGCGGTCGACGAGCAGCGGGTCGAGGCCGCGGCGCTTCGCCTCGGCGCCGATCGCGATGCCGGTGGGGCCGGCGCCGACGACGAGGAGGTCCGGCTCGGCGCGGACGGAGGGACCGCTCACCGCGCCACCCCGCGGAGCGCGGCGGCCGGCGCCGGCAGCGGCGGCGGCTGCACGCCGTGGTTGAGGGGGCCGTGGCCGGTGCCCAGGCCGGGGGCCGTCTCCATCGCCAGCCGCAGGTAGGCGATCGCCCCCTCCACCGCCCGCGGCAGCGGCTCGCCGGCGGCCAGCCGCACCGCCAGCGCCGACGACAGCGTGCAGCCGGTGCCGTGGGTGGCGCGGCCGGAGAGCCGGCGGCCGCGGAAGCGGTGGACCGTCTCGCCGTCGAACAGCACGTCGACCACCTCGTCGCCGGCGGCGTGACCGCCCTTGACCAGCACCGCCGGCCCGGCGGCGGCGAGCGCCCGCGCCAGCTCCTCCGGCTCCGCCTCGAGGCCGGCCAGCCGCCGCGCCTCCGGCAGGTTGGGGGTGACGACGGTGGCGAGCGGCACGAGCTCGGCGAGCACCGCCGCCACCGCGTCGTCGGCGAGGAGCGCGTCGCCGCTCTTGGCGACCATCACCGGGTCGAGCACCACCGGCACGGCGTGCCCGCCGGCCCGCCCGGCGCCGTGCCGCGCCAGCGCCGCCGCCACCGCGCGGACGATCTCCGCCCCCGCGAGCATGCCGATCTTCACCGCGTCGACGCCGAGATCGCCGAAGACGGCGTCGATCTGCGCCGCCACGACCTCCGGCGGCAGCTCGTGGACGGCGGTCACCGCGCGGGTGTTCTGTGCCGTCACCGCGGTCAGCGCGCTCATCCCGAAGGCGCCGTGGGCGGCGAAGGTCTTGAGGTCGGCCTGGATGCCGGCGCCGCCGCCGGAGTCGGAGCCGGCGACGGTGAGGAGGCGGAGCGGCGGCGGAACGGCGGCGGCCGCGGTCACGGCGGCGCACCTCCCGGGCTCGCGGCGGCGGCGCGGGCGGCGCCCCGCCGGCGCCACGCCCACCACAGCCCGGCGACCAGCGCCAGGAGGATCACGCTGATCACCTGCGCCAGGGTGAGCTGGCCGAAGAAGCGGTCGTCCTTGGCGCGGAAGATCTCGACCACGAAGCGCTCGACGGCGAGGAGCGCCGCCACCGTCAGCGCGGTGGCGCCGCGCCGGGCGCCGCGGCGGAGCATCATCGCCCCGACGGCCCAGATCGCCAGCGCCATCGTCGTCTCGTAGAGCTGCGTCGGGTGGACCGGCACCAGCGCGTCGTCGGGGAGCGCCGCCGGCATCTCGAGGCCGTACTCGTGGCGGAAGGTGCCGGCGGTGGCGGGCGGCAGCCCCTGGGGGAAGACGACGCCGAGCGGCGAGTCGGTGGGCAGGCCGTAGTCGTCGCCGACCAGGAAGCAGCCGATCCGCCCGATCGCGTAGCCGAGCGCCACCCCGGGGAGCACCGCGTCGGCGACGCCGACGAACGGCAGCCGCCGCCGGCGGATCACCCACATCACGCAGAGCGCGCCGCCGATCATGCCGCCGTACCACACCAGCCCGGCGCGGTCGAACAGCGTGCGCCAGTCGGCGTAGAGCGCCGCGTAGTAGAGCTTGCCGCCGACGATGCCGCCCACCCCGGCGGCGAACACCAGCGCCGAGGCGTCGTCGGCGTCGCCGGCGCCGGCGCGCTTCATCCCCCACGCCGCCTGGAAGTAGGCGGCGAGGAAGGCGACGACCATCATCGCCCCGAACGAGGTGATGGCGAAGTCGCCGATGCGGACGAGCTCGGGGTACACGCGGAGGCTCCGTGGACGATGGGCGGCGCGGTCTCGCGGGGGCCGGCGGCGGGGTCGCCGGGCCGGCGGGCGGACGGCCGGTATGGTAGCACCCGGGAGCGCGGGTGGCGGCGGTAGACTCGCGCTCGTGCCTTCGCCTTCCCTGGCTCCCCGCGGCGCGGCGCGCCGCCGCGCCGAGGCGGGCTACGCCACCGCCGAGGTGGCGCGGATGCTCGGGCTGGCGCCGCGGCAGGTGCGCGAGCTGGTCGCCGCCGGGCTGCTCGCGCCGCGCGGCGGCGGCGGCAGCGCCTACCGCTTCTCGTTCCAGGACCTCGTGGTGCTGCGCGCGGCGCAGGGGCTGCTCGCCGCCGGCATCCCGATGGCGCGGGTCAAGACCGCCCTCGCCCGGCTGGCGGCGGAGCTCCCCGGCGGCCGCGGGCTGACCGCGGTGCGCATCGTCGCCGAGGGCGGCCAGGTGGTGGCGCGCGACGGCGAGGGGGCCTGGGAGCCGGAGAGCGGCCAGCGCCAGCTCCCCTTTCCCGACCTCGCCGACTTCGAGCCCTTCGCGGTGGCCGACCTCGCGGCGCGGGCGGCGCCGTTCGGCCGCCGCCTCCTCGCCGACGCCGAGCGCCGCGGCGACCTCGCCGCCGACGACTGGTTCGAGCTCGCCTTCGAGCTGGAGGCGACGGCGCCGGAGGAGGCGCGCACCGCCTACGAGCGCGCGCTCGACCGCGATCCCGGCCACCCCGACGCGCGCCTCAACCTCGGCCGGCTGCTCCACGCCGCCGGCGACCCGGCGGCGGCGCTCCCCCACTACCGGCGGGCGGCGGCCAGCCGTCCCAACGACCCGACGGCGCACTACAACGTCGGCGTGGCGCTCCAGGACACCGGCGACGCCGAGGGCGCCTGCGCCGCCTACGCGCGGGCGCTGGCGCTCGACCCCGCCTTCGCCGACGCCCACTTCAACCTCGCCGGCCTCTACGCGCAGCTCGGCGACCGCCGCCGGGCGCTGGCGGCGCTCCTCGCCTACCGTTCGCTGACGCGGCGCTGAGCGATCGAGCCTGGCGGCCGCACGGGCCGCCGGGGCTCAGCTTCAGGAGAAGCCGGACGCGACGCGGCAGCAGGCGTCGCCCTGGGCGCAGGCGTCCGCCGCCGAGGCGCCGCCGCCGGCCACCGCGGCGGCGAAGGTCGAGAGCTGCCGCTCGGCGCGCGCGGCGCCGCAGGACGGACAGGCGAGGCCGTCGCCGTCCTCGCCCATCCGCTGCAGCACCTCGAAGCGCGCGCCGCACCCTCCGCAGCGGTACTCGTAGAGCGGCATGGCGCCTCAGGAGGCCGCGGCGCTGGTCGCCAGCACCGCGTCGATGCGCTGCTTGAGCGCGCCCTTGGGCAGCGCGCCGACCACCCGGTCGACCTCGCGGCCCCCCTGGAAGAAGATCAGCGTCGGGATGCCCTGGATGCCGAGCCGCGCGGCGCGCGACTGGTTGTCGTCGGTGTTCACCTTGGCGACCTTGAGCCGCCCGGCGTACTCGCCGGCGAGCTCCTCGACCACCGGGCCGACCATCCGGCACGGGCCGCACCACGGCGCCCAGAAGTCGACCAGCACCGGCGTGCCGGCCTTGAGCACCTCGTCCTCGAACTGCGCGTCGCTGACCTCGATCGGCTTCGTCATCATCCGCTCCTCAGGTTGAAGTCCTGCTCGGTTCGTCTCGTCGTCGGCCCCGATGGCGCCCCCCGCAGCTCGACAGGCTGCTTCAGCTCGGCAGTCGCCCGCTCCGCCGCCTGGGCAAGCGAATCGCGCACCAGCCGGCAGACCTCGAAGGCCGCGGGGTCGACGACGCAGTAACAGACGTTCATGCCGTCGCGCCGGCAGCGCACCAGGCCCGCCCCTCGCAGCACCGCGAGGTGCTTCGACACGTTGGCGGCGCTGCCGCCGACGCGGGCGGCGAGATCGCCGACGCACACCTCGCCGTCCTCCAGCTCGTGGAGGATGCGCAGCCGCATCGGGTCGGCCAGCGCCTTGAGCCGGTCGGCGATGCGGGCGAGGAGGTCGTCGGAGGGTCGCATCGCACCCTCCAACCAAACGCACAGAAGGTCAGATTCCCGCCGCCGCGGCGAGCGCCGCCAGCTCCTCCTCGATCGCCGCCACCACCGTCTCCGGGTCGGGCACCAGCCCGGCGTCGGTGGCGACGCCCACCCGCACCTGCCCGTCGTAGCTGCAGATCGAGAGCCCCAGCCCGACCCGCCCGGCCTGCGGCACCCAGAAGAAGAGGTCGCGGATGCGCCGCCCGGCGAGGTAGAGCGCCTGCTGCGGGCCGGGCACGCTGGTCAGCACCGCCGTCGTCTTGGTCGCCAGGAGGCGCACCACCAGCCGCTGCGCGAAGCGCGGCACCCGCCCGAGCGCGCCGAGCACGGCGTAGGTGACCAGCGGCTCGGCGGAGCGCTTGAGCGCGCCCACCCGGCGGGCGAGCTCGACGAGGCGCCGGCGCGGGTCGGCGATGCCCACCGGCAGGCCGAGGAAGACCAGCCCGAAGCGGTTGCCGAGCCGTGCCATCTCGGGCAGCGGCCGCAGGTTGACCGGCACCGCGGCGCGGAAGACCAGCCGCTCCGGCGGCTCGCCGTGGCGCAAGAGGTAGCGGCGCAGCCCGCCGGCGGCGGCGGCGTGGAGGACGTCGTTGGTGCGTCCGCCCAGGGCCGAGGCGATCGCGCGCACCTCGGCGAGCGCCAGCGGCCGCGACCAGGCGACCCGCTTCGCCACCGCGAGCGGCCCCTTGAACACGGTCCGCGGATCGCGCCGGCGGAAGGTCAGCTTGCCGAGCGCCCCCGCCGAGCCGGCGACGCGCAGCAGCTTCCCCGCCGAGCGCAGCGCCTGCGCCGGGTGGAGCAGCAGCTTCATTCCCTCCGGCATCACCCGCTCGGTCGCCTCGCGCACCGCCTCGAAGTCCGCCTCGGCCTGGGCGAAGAGGGCGGCGAACGGGTTGCCGAGCGCCGCCTCGGCCTCCGCCTCGGCGATCGCCTCGCCGGCGGGGTGGCCGGCGGGGTCGAGATCGGTCAGCGACAGGAGCACCAGCATCAGAGCGATCCCGTCGCCGATCACGTGGTGGAGACGGGCGACCAGCGCCGCGCCGCCCCGGTAGCCGGTGAGGAGGTGGAACCGCCACGGCGGCCGCTCGGGATCGAGCGGCTCCCCCATCCAGCCGCCGATCCGCCGCCGCAGCGCCTCGTCGTCGTCCTCCTCGCCGGCGGAGGGACGGTCCGGGTGGAGAGGCTCGACGACCAGGTGGTGGTCGAGGTCGAAGGCCGGGTCGTCCTGCCAGGCGGCCCGCCCGCGCCGGTCGCGCACCACCCGCTGCCGGAAGCGGCGGATCGACAGCAGCCGACGGCGGACGATCTCGCGCAGCCGCTCCGCGTCGACGGCGCCGTCGAACGCCAGCACGCCGTTGATCACCATCAGGTTCTCCGGCTCGTCCATGCGCAGCCAGGCGCGGTCGACGGCCGGGAGCGGCTCGGAGGGGAGGCCGGGGAGGGCCGGGAGAAGGGAGTCGGCGGCGCCGGCGGGTGGCGCAGGGTCTCCTCGCCGTACCTCCGCCCGAGACGCCGATCGGTCGGCGGCCGGCGCGGCGGCGGAGCCTCCGGAGGCGGCGGCGGGGGGCGGGACGCTCACGGCGGCTAGTCTACGCCGGCCCCGGCGGGCCCCGAGGAGCGCCGGACGGCTGAGATCGCCCCTGTTCGCCTCCTCCGGCCGGATCGACCTCCGGCCTCTCGCCGTCTCCGTTCTATGCTCGACGGCGAGGAGGCCGCATGACCGATCCCGCACCGCCGAGCCCGTCCAGCCGCCCCGTCGTCCTCGCCGCCACCAGCCTCGCCGCCGGCAGCGACCCGGTGCTGACCACCGCCGCCGCGGTCGCCCGCCGCCTGGGCGCCTCGCTCGAGGTGGCGCACGCCTTCTACGTGACCGAGCTCCTCGAGGCCGAGGAGGGGGCGCCGGCGCGGGACGGCGAGGCGGTCGAGGACTACGGCGCCCGGCCGGA
>DATABP010000125.1:0-2458 GCA_036259515.1 Thermoanaerobaculia bacterium
CACCGCGCCCGGACGCTCGGTGCCGGCAGGCGAGAGCTCGGCGCGGCAGAGGTCGGCGATCAGGGGAGCGTGCTCGGCGAGGAAGTCGGCGAGCGCCGCGTCGCCGGCGCCGAGGGCGAGGCCGACGCGCTCCGCCGCCGGCACCTCGAGCTCGGCACGGAGCGCGCGGACGCGCGTCACCACCTCGATGAGCGCCGCCATCCGGCGCTCGACCTCGTCGTCCCGCCAGCCCTCCTCCGCCGTCGGATAGGGGGCCAGCGCGATCGTCTCCGGGTGGATCGCCTCGCGGCCGGGAAGGCGCTGCCACAGCTCCTCGGTGAGGAAGGGCATCACCGGGTGGAGGAGGCGCAGGCTGCGGTCGAGGACGGTGAGCAGCACGTCGCCGACCCGCGGGCGCGGGGCGTCGCCGGCCAGCGCCGGCTTGGCGAGCTCGATCGACCAGTCGCAGAGATCGCCCCAGAAGAAGTGGTAGAGGCGGTTGCACGCCTCGTCGAAGCGGAAGTCGGCGAAGCGGGCGTTCACCTCGCCGGCGGTGGCCGACAGGCGCGAGAGGATCCAGCGCTCGGGCGCCGCCAGCCCGTCGGCCGGCAGCTCCGTCTGGACGCGGTCGTCCTCGCCCACCCGCGCCAGCGCGAAGCGGGTGGCGTTCCAGATCTTGTTGCCGAAGGCGCGGTAGCCGGCCATGCGCTCGGGGTCGAGCGGGACGTCGCGGCCCGGCACGTCGAGGATGGCGAGGGTGAAGCGCAGCGCGTCGGCGCCGTACTCGGCGGCGAGGTCCGCCGGGTCGAGGACGTTCCCCGCCGTCTTCGACATCTTCTTCCCCTCGGCGTCGCGCACCAGGCCGGTGAGGTGGACGGTGCGGAACGGCACCTCGCCGGTCAGGTGGAGGCCGAACATCGCCATCCGCGCCACCCAGAAGAAGAGGATGTCGTGGCCGGTGACCAGCACGTCGGTCGGGTAGAAGGTGCGGAGGTCCTCGGTGTCCTCGGGCCAGCCGAGGGTGGAGAACGGCCACAGCGCCGAGGAGAACCAGGTGTCGAGCACGTCGGGGTCCTGGGTGAGCGCCGCCGGGTCGACGCCGCCGCGCGCCGCCGCCTCACCGGCGTCGCGGCCGACGAAAACCCGCCCCTCGGCGTCGTACCACGCCGGGACGCGGTGGCCCCACCAGAGCTGGCGCGAGATGCACCACGGCTTGATGTTCTCGAGCCAGTGCTCCCAGGTCTTGACGTAGGTCTCCGGCACCAGCGCCAGGCGCCCGTCGCGCACCGCGTCGAGCGCCCGCCGCGCCATCGCCGAGACGTCGCAGAACCACTGCGTCGAGATCAGCGGCTCGATCGGCTCGCCGCCCCGCTGGCTGTGGCCGACGTTGTGGACGTGGTCCTCGACGCGGGCGAGGCGCCCCTCCTCGCGCAGCCGCTCGACCACCCGCCGCCGCGCCGCGAAGCGGTCGAGGCCGGCGAAGCCCTCCCCCGCCGCCTCGCTCATCCGGCCGCTCCGGTCGATCACCTCGATCGCCGGCAGCCCGTGGCGCCGGCCGATCTCGAAGTCGGTGGGGTCGTGCGCCGGGGTCACCTTGACCAGCCCGGTGCCGAACTCCGGGTCGACCGCCGCGTCGTCGACGAACGGCAGGCGGCGCCCGACCAGCGGCAGGATCGCCGCCCCGCCGCCGAGGTGACGGTAGCGCTCGTCGTCCGGGTGCTTGGCGATCGCGGTGTCGCCGAGCATCGTCTCCGGCCGGGTGGTGGCGACGACGATCCGCTCGTCGCTCCCCTCCACCTGGTAGGCGACGTGGTAGAGGTGGCCATGGACCGTCTTCGACTCCACCTCGAGGTCGGACACCGCGGTCTGGAGCTGCGGCGACCAGTTGACCATGTACTCGCCGCGGGTGATCAGCCCCTCGTCGTAGAGGCGCACGAAGGTCTCGGCCACGGCGCGCGACAGCCCCTCGTCCATGGTGAAGCGCTCGCGCGTGAAGTCCGCCGAGGCGCCGAGCAGGTCGAGCTGGCGGCGGATGTTGCCGTGGTGCTCGTGCTTCCAGGCCCAGGTCCGCTCGAGGAAGCGCTCGCGGCCGATCTCGGCCCGGCTGGTGCCCTCCTTCGCCAACTCGCGCTCGACCATCAGCTGGGTGGCGATGCCGGCGTGGTCGGTGCCCGGCAGCCACAGCGCCTCGAAGCCGCACATCCGCTTCCAGCGCACCAGGAGGTCCTGGAGGGTCGACTGCAGCGCGTGGCCGATGTGGAGCTTGCCGGTGACGTTCGGCGGCGGGATCATGATGGCGAACGGCGGCCGGCCGCTCGCCGGGTCGGCGCGGAAGAAGCCCCGCTCGTGCCACCAGCGCTGGAGGCGCGGCTCGTAGGAGGCGGGATCGAAGCGCTTGTCCATCGCCTCGCGGCGGAGGGTCGGGGGGGCGGTGGTCACGGGCGGCTCTCTCGGGTTCTCGGCGGATCGGCTCGGGATC
>DATABP010000126.1:0-2221 GCA_036259515.1 Thermoanaerobaculia bacterium
CGTCTCCCCGGCGACCGGCCGCTCGACGAGGACGCGCCCTGGGCCGGCACGGTGGCGGACTGGCGGGAGGTCTGCGCCGCCGCCAGCGTGCCGCCGGGCGCCGCCGCAGCCCGCGCCTTCTTCGCGGAGCGCTTCCTCCCCGTCGCCGCCACCGACCGCGGCGACGCCGTCGGCCTCTTCACCGGCTACTACGAGCCCACCCTCCACGGCAGCCGGCGCCGCCACGGCGACTTCACCGTCCCCCTCTACACCCGCCCGCCGGAGCTCGTCGAGGTCGACCTCGGCGCCTTCCGCGACGAGCTCTCCGGGCAGCGCCTCGCCGGCCGGGTGGCCGACGACCGGCTGGTGCCGTTCGCCGACCGCGCGGCGATCGAGGAGGGCGCCCTGGACGGCCGCGGGCTCGAGCTGGTGTGGGTGGACGACCCGGTCGACGCCTTCTTCCTCCACGTCCAGGGCTCCGGCCAGGTGGTGCTCGAGGACGGCGCCACCCTGCGGGTGGGCTACGCGGCGCAGAACGGCCATCCCTACGTGGCGATCGGCCGCGTCCTCGTCGAGCGCGGGGCGATGGCGCTCGACGAGGTGTCGATGCAGAGCCTGCGGGCCTGGCTCGAAGCGCACCCGGAGGAGGCGGCCGAGGTGATGGCGGCGAACCCGTCCTACGTCTTCTTCCGCCGCCTCGGCGGCGAGGGCCCGCTCGGCGCCCAGGGGGTGGCGCTCACCCCCGGCCGCTCGCTCGCCGTCGACCGCTCGTTCCACGCGCTGGGGGTGCCGGTGTGGCTGGCCGGCTCGGCCCCTTCGCCGGCGCCCGGCGAGCCGGACCGGCCCCTCCGCCGCCTGCTCGTCGCCCAGGACACCGGCGGCGCCATCCGCGGCCCGGTGCGCGGCGACGTCTTCTGGGGCCCCGGCGACGAGGCGGCCGAGATCGCCGGCCGGATGAAGCACCCGGGACGGATGTGGCTGCTCCTGCCGCGCGAGCTGGCGGCCCGGGTTGGGGAGGGCGGGGCGGAGCGCCGGGGCGCGGCGGTGGCGCGGTAACGCCGCGGCCCCGCCGGCCGCCGATGCCGGGAGGAGGTACCGCCATGCCCCGTCGCCGGAACGTCCCGATCCTCGTCCTCGCCGCGCTCGCCGCCGCGCCGCTCGCCGACGCGGCCGCCGCCCAGGACACTGCCGCGCGGACCCGTGTCACGGTCGCCGCGCCGGTCGCCGTGGTGCCGCCGCCCGCCACGGCCGCCGCCTCCGTCGCCGCCGAGCGTCCGTTCGCCCTCCTCGCCGACCGCGGCGACGACACCTCCTGGCCGCTGCGGCCGGCCGCTCCCGGCGCGGTGGTCGCCGAGGCCACCTGGACCGGCGGCGGCCGGCTGGTGCTCACCCTCGACGGCCCCGGCGACGCCGGCCAGGTGGCGCACCAGAGCGGCGAGAGCCCGCTGGTCCTGCGCTTCGCGATCACTCCGGCGCTGGCGCAACGCGAGGGCGCCTGGCGGCTGGCGGTCGTCAACCCGGGCGGCGCCCCGGTCCGCGGCACGGTGCGGGCGACCTGGCCGGGCGAAGCGGCGGAGCCGAGCGCCTCCGGCGGCGACGACCGTCCCCGGCGGCTCCGCGTCGCCGCCGGCACGGCGCTCGGCCGCGGCACGCTGGCGGCGAGCACCGCCACGCCGCCCGACCCGCCGCCCGAGACGCTCTCCGATCCGACCTCCGGAGGAGGGGGCGGCGAGGTGCGCACCATCCTGCCCGACGGCCGCATCCAGGTCGAGTACCCCGACGGCCGCGTGCGCACCTACAACCACGGCTGCGGTTTCGTCGAGGTCTCTCCCGACGGCACCAGCTCCGGCCCGGCCTGCCACGAGGTGCAGGGCGCCGGCTTCCCGCCGCCCCCCGCCGACGACGCGCTCCGCGCCTTCCTCGAGGGGCACGAGCAGGCGCTGCTCGACCAGATCCGCTTCCTGGTCGATCCCGACGCGGCGGCGGTGGGCAACTACCTCGCCTTCGAGCAGGGCGAGGCGGCGACGGTGGTCGAGCGCATCCACCTCCGGCTGCGCTACGTCGACCGGCTGCTCGGGCGCGGTCTGTAGCCGCCATGCGCCGCCTGTCGAGACCCCGCGCCCGCCGTCTCCTCGCCGCCGCACTGGTGGCGCTCGCCGCCGGCGTCGCCTCCGCCGCCGCCGAGGCGGCCGAGCCGGCAACGGCCGTCGAGCCGCGCGTGGCGTCCTCCGCGGCCCGCGTC
>DATABP010000127.1:0-1940 GCA_036259515.1 Thermoanaerobaculia bacterium
CCCCGGCCCGCCTCGATCCGCCGCGCCAGCCGCCGGAAGGCGAGCTCCACGTCCCAGCCCTCGAGGTGGGTCCGCCGGTCGAGGTAGAGCCCGAAGCCGCCGCCGACGTAGAACGGCTCGACGAGGGTGACCGCGGCGAACGCGCAGGCGCCGAAGAGGGCGAGGAACCAGCCCGCCGCCTCGCCCACGAAGAGGCCGCGGAAGTGGCCGCCCCAGTCGATCCGCAGCCCCTCGGGGGCGAGCGCCGGCGCCAGCGCCAGGGCGGCGAGGAAGGCGCTGGTCTCGAGCACCAGGGAGATCAGGGTGAGCGCCGCCGCGGTGCCCCAGCGGTCCTGGCGCAGCGCGGCGAGCCGCCGCCGGCGCGCCGCGCCGGAGAGCCCTTCGAGCTGGTAGACCGGCAGGTGGAACGAGCGGGCGAGGTCGAGCCGGCGGATCGTCAGGTCGGCGACGAGGTGGCGCGCCCACAGCCGGAGGACCTCGCGGAGCGCCGCCCGCCCGCCGAGCACCTCGCCGAAGAGCGCCCGCGACAGGACGAGGAGCGGCACCCGCGAGAACAGCGGCCGCAGCCACCACAGCGCGGCGAGCGCCCACCACGGCCCGGCGAGCGCCGTCACCCCGGCGTAGACCGCCCACCACACCGGCGCCACCGCCGCGAGCCACGCCCGCCACAGCGGCCGCCGCCACGCCCGCGCCAGCGCGAAGCCGAAGTCCACCGCCTCCCACTGCCCGCGCGGCCGCACCACGCCGGTCGCCCGCTCAACGTCCACCGCGCCCTCCGAAGGCGAGATAGGCGAAGAAGGCGACCCAGAGGAGCGCGCCGACGCCGTAGCGCGCCGCGTCGGGCAGCGCGTGGCTCGACGACCAGAACGCCTCGACGAAGGCGGCGAGGAGCAGCAGGAAGGCGATCCCCCACACCAGCGGCAGCGTGTCGCGGGCGGCGGCGAGCAGCGCCGCGCCGCGGCTCCGCCGGCCGGGGGCGACCGTCGCCACCCCCAGGCGCAGCCCGGCGGCGCCGGCGAAGACGATCGCCGGCAGCTCGAACGCGGCGTGCCCGACGACGAACGGCCAGAAGGTGCCGCCCAGCCCCGCCTGCTGGAGGTACGCCGCCACCGCGCCGAAGAAGAGCCCGTTCGAGACCAGGAAGAAGATCGTCCCCAGCCCGAAGGCGGCGCCGCCGGCGAAGGTGCGGAAGGCGATCCCCACGTTGTTGTAGACGTAGAAGCCGAACATCATGAGGTCGCTGTCCGAGGCGCGGACCACCTGCCCGTCCGGGCGGTACATCTCCTCGAGCTCGGCGACCATCGCGGGGTCGATCAGCGAGTAGACGATCTCCGGCGCCGCCGCGATCGCCGCCGCGGTGCCCGCCGCCGGCAGCAGGAAGAGGAGCGCCGAGACGAGCACCAGGCGCCACTCGGCGCGCAGCCGGGCGGGGAGCTCGGAGGCCAGGAGATCGACCATGCGGCGCCACGACGGACCCTTCTCCCGGTAGAGCTGGCGGTGGCCGCGCAGCGCCAGGAGGTTGAGCCGCTCCTCGAGGTCGACGCCGTAGCCGCGATCGCGGACCAGCGCCAGGTGGTGGCAGAGGCGGCGGTAGCGGGCCGGCATTTCGTGGGCCGGGAACGGCGGCGCTTGCGGCTTTTCCAGGAACCTTTCGAACTCCTCCCACTCGTGAGCGTGCGCGGCTTCGAACGGCGCCTGCTTCATGCGTGGCCGGCGATGTGATTGGCGATGCCGAGGAGCCGCTCGCTCGCGCGCCGGCCGTCGAGCGTGCCGACGAGCGGCGTGGGAAGCTCGGCGAGCTCTTCCACTCGCTCCTGCGTCAGGGTCGTCGAGCGCTCGGCGAGGTCGAGCACCGCGCGCTGCTCCTCGAGGCTGAGAGCTACCGGCGGAGCGATCGCCGGCGCGGCGGGAATGTTTTTCTTCGCGTCGACCCGCTCGGC
>DATABP010000128.1:0-6555 GCA_036259515.1 Thermoanaerobaculia bacterium
GCCGCCGGCGGCGAGGCGGAGTTCCGGCGGCTGGAGCGCGAGACGCTCGAGGCGGTGCTCGCCGATCCCGGGCTCGCCGACGCGGTGGTCGCCACCGGCGGCGGCACCGTCGCCTGGCCGGGCACCGCCGAGCGGGTGGCGGCCGCCGGGGTCACGGTGTGGATCCACCTGCCGTTCGCCGCCATCGTCGAGCGCATCGGCGGCCGCGGCAAGGAGGACCGGCCGCTCTTCCGCGACGAGACCCACGCCTTCGCCCTCTACCGCGAGCGCCTCGCCGCCTACCGCCGCTGCGACGTCGAGCTGGCGGTGGCGCCCGGCGAGCGGCCGGAGGAGATCGCGGCACGGGTCGAGCAACGGCTCGCCGGCGTGCTGGGGGCTCCGCCGCTGAGGCCGCGATGAGACTCCTCGTCCTCTCCGACGTCCACGGGAACGTCGAGGCGCTCGACGCGGTGCTCGCCCGCGTGCGCCGCAAGCGCTTCGACGCCGTGCTGATGCTGGGCGACGTGGTCGGCTACGGCGCGGCGCCCAATCAGGTGGTCGAGCGCCTCCTCGACCTCGCGCCGCCGATGCACGGCGTGCGCGGCAACCACGACAAGGTGGCGACCGGGATCGACCGCGGCGCCGAGTTCAACGAGGTGGCGCTGGCGGCGGCGCGCTGGACCGAGCGGCGGCTGACCCCGTCCAACCTGCGCTGGGTGCGCGACCTGCCGCGCGGCCCGCGCGAGGTGGCGCCGGACCTCGCGATCTGCCACGGCTCGCCGCTCGACGAGGACGTCTACGTCTTCTCCGACTACGACGCCGAGCAGATCTTCGCCGCCCACCGCCCGCGGGTCACCTTCTTCGGCCACACCCACGTCACCTCGGCGTTCGTCGAGACCCCGGCGCGGGTCGTCGTCCGGCCTCTCCGCGGCGAGGGCCGGCTGGTCCTCGACCCGGGCTTCCGCTACCTCCTCAACCCCGGCTCGATCGGCCAGCCCCGCGACCGCGACCCCCGCGCCTCGTTCATGACCTTCGACACCCGGCGCCAGGTCGTCCGCTGGTACCGCGTGCCCTACCCGGTGGAGAAGGCGCAGGAGCGGATCCGGAGGGCGGGGCTGCCGGGGGTGTTGGCGGATCGGTTGGCGGCGGGGGCGTAGGGGAGGGCGGGAGGGCGGGAGTGGTGGATGAGGAGTGTCCGCCCTGGGGCTGCGGGGGGCCGCGCCCGGGACGAGGGCGGAGGAGGCGCGGCGGCGGCCTCCCCCCATCCACCGATCTTCGCTATCCCGCCGCCCCCAGCTCCTCGCGCGCGCTCGCCGGCGCCACCGCCACCTCGTCCGCCGCCGCCCGCGCCCGCCCGGCCTTCGCCGCCTCCACCGCCTCGCCGAGCTCGTCCACCCGCCGCCCCTGCCGCAGCCGCTTCACGGTCGACAGCAGTCCGCCGAAGAGCACCACGTAGAGGCCGTACCAGACCAGCTTGATCAGCGGCTTCCGCGTCACGTCCAGCGACAGCCGCGCCGGCTCCGCGACGAGGCCCGGGACGCCCCAGAGGTCGAGCTGCACGCGCCCCTCGGCCGCGTCGATGCTCGACACCATCACCATGCCGCCGCCCGGCAGCTCCGCCGGCGGCGCCGTCACCGCGCCGGCCGCGGTGAAGGCGTAGGTCGGCACCAGACTGGTCGCCGCCGCGCCGTCCGCCGCGATCTCCAGGTGCGCGCCGATCTCGATCGTCCCGCCGTCGGCGAGCGCCACCATCATCTCGTGCTGCTCGGGCACCCGGAAGCCGGCGAAGCGGACGTCGAGCCCGCCCACCGTCGCGCGCTCGCCGGCGGCGAGGAGCACGCGCTCCGGCTCGCCCTCGCGGCGGCCGGGCTCGATCTCGATCGGCGAGATGTAGAGGTCCTGGAGCGGCGAGCTGTGGACGTCCGGGTTGGCCATCACCTGGCGGGTGCGGTCGTTGACGAAGAGCTTGGGGTAGGCCCACAGCTCGCTGCCGTCCTCGCGCACCACGCGCACCTCCATGCGCTCCTTCTCGCGGCCCTGGCGGGGGATGTAGCGGGTGAAGGTCAGCGTCAGGTCGTCGACCTGCCGCGGCTCGCCCTGCGCCAGCGTCACCTTGACGCTCTCGTCGTAGGCCGACGAGGCGAGGAAGCCGATCAGCATGATGCCGACGCCGACGTGGGCCAGCCAGCCGCCGGCGCCGCCCAGGCCCTGGGTCGAGGCGACCTCGAAGGTCTTGACCAGGTTGGCGCCGAGCGCCGCGGTGGCGAGGAGCACGAGGAGCAGGTGGAGCGGATCGCGCACGTCGAGCGCGAAGGCGAGAGCGGCGACCGTCACCGCCACCGCCCCCGGCCAGCGCATCCGCCGCATCACCTCGCGCGCCGGCGTGCCGCGCCAGGTGAGGAACGGCACCACGGAGAGGAGCAGCGCGACGAGCAGCGCCAGCGGCAGGTTGACCTGGTTGTAGAACGACGGCCCCACCTGGCCGGCGTGCTCCAGCCAGCGGGTGAGGAGCGGCGCCGAGGTGCCGGCGGTGATCACCAGCGCCGAGGCGGTCAGCGTCACCGTGCCGATCACCAGGAAGGCGCCGCGCGAGAGCACCGGGTCCTCGTTCCTCGCCGCCGGGATCTCCCGCCAGCGGAGCGCGATCAGCGCCACCGGCAGGGCGAGGAACACCGCCATCATCAGGATCAGCCAGCCGCTGATCCCGAGGTCGACGAAGCTGTGCACCGAGAAGTCGGCGAGCACCCCCGAGCGGGTCAGGAAGGTGCCGTAGAGCACCGCCATGTAGACCAGCCCGGCGAGCACGAAGTTGGCGCGGCGGTAGCGGCCCTTGGTGCGCTCGAGGTAGAGGCCGTGGATCAGCACCACCCCGAGGATCCACGGGATGAGCGAGGCGTTCTCGACCGGGTCCCAGCCCCAGTAGCCGCCCCAGCCGAGCGTCTTGTAGGCCCAGTAGCCGCCGAGGAGGATCGCCGAGCCCAGCACCAGGAAGCCGGTCAGAGCCCAGGGGAAGGCGCGCGCCGCCCAGCCCGAGTAGTCCCGCCGCCACAGCGCCGCCATCGCGAAGGCGTAGGGCACCGCCGCCAGCGCGTAGCCGACGAACATGATCGGCGGATGGATGACCATCCAGTCGTCCTGGAGCAGCGGGTTGAGCCCCTGCCCGTCGAGCGGCGTCTCGGCGAGCATCACGAACGGGTTCTCGCGCACCAGGATGAAGAGGAGGCCGACCAGGGTCAGCGTGTAGATCCCCATCACCGCCGCCTCGGCCTTGCCGGCGGTGCGGCGGACGAGGAGTCCGATCAGCGCCCCGAACAGCAGCCAGAGGAGGAAGCTCCCCTTCTGGCCGGCCCAGAAGGCGGCGAACTGGTAGTGCATCGGCAGCTCGAGGCCGGTGTACTGGAAGACGTACTCGACGCGGAAGTCGCGGCGCACCAGCGCGATCGCGAGGACCGCCGCGGAGAGCACGATCGACAGCGTGAAGAAGCCGTAGGCGCGGCGGGCGAAGCCGACCGCCGCCTGGTCGCCGCGCAGCACCAGCGAGTACCCCCACAGCGCGGCGAGGGCGAAGACGACGGCGGCCCACACCGGCACGGCGCCGGGGAGGTAGAGCTGCGACAGCGACTCCATGAGCTAGCCGTACTCCTTGACTTCCGCGCCCTGGTACTTGCTCGGGCACTTGACGAGGAGCTTGTCGGCGTGGAACGTGTCGCCGGCGGCGTCGTAGCGGCCGATGGCGACGATCGACACCGCCTCCTCGAAGTTGGCGGGCTTGAGACCCTCGTAGCGCACCGGCATGGTGCCGCCGCTCTCCGGATCGGTGAGGGTGAAGTGGAGCGCGTGGGCGACGTCGTCGTAGGAGGAGCTGCCGGCGAGCAGCCCGCCCGCCACCTGCACCGTGCGCTCGCCGGCGCGGCGCGCCTCGTCGTACGGCACGTAGGGGGTCAGCGACTCGTTGAACGACTGCGCCGAGAACGCGGCGAAGGCGACCAGCAGCACGGCGCCGAAGGCGTACGTCATCTTGCGGCTCATCTTGCGGCTCATCGTGCGATCTCCCGCGTTTCGGTGGGGCGGCTCTCGGCGGGGCGGAGCTCGATCGCCCGCACCTGCCGGTGGAGCCGCAGCAGGTAGAGGAAGAGCCCGCTCCACACCACCAGGTTGACCGCCATCAGCCAGCCCAATCCGCCGCCCAGGGAAGCGTCCATGTCCTCGGTGTCTCCTCGATGCGGCAACAGGGGGGCCGGAGGGGCCATTCCTGCCGCCGGTCAGCGTTCTTCCCCCGCCCGGCGCAGCCGCCAGGCGAGGTTGTGCACCCAGAAGAAGAGTGCCGTGAACCCGGTCGACGCGGTCACCAGCACGATCAGGATGCGCGAATCCATCGCCACGTCGCCCTCGGCGTTGATCACCGGCTCGGGGTGGAGCGAGAAGGTCAGCCGCGGCAGCACGAAGAAGAGGAACGGCGCCACCACCAGGCCGAGCGCGGCGTAGGCGGCGGACAGCCGGCGGCGCGTCTCGGCGTCGTCGACCGCGCCGCGCAGCGCCAGGTAGGCGGCGTAGAAGACGAGCGCCAGCACGATCGAGGTCTGCCGCGGGTCCCAGTTCCAGAAGGCGCCCCACTCGAGCCGCGACCAGATCGCCCCCGAGAGCGTCGCCAGCAGGCAGAACACGAGCCCCAGCTCCACCGCCACCGCCGCCGCCAGGTCGTGCCGCGGGCGCCGCCCGCGGGCGAGGAAGAGGAGGCTCCACACCCCGGCGGCGAGGAAGGCGACGAACGACCCCCACGCAATCGGCACGTGGAAGAACAGGATGCGCGACGACACCACGTTCTGGAACCCCCGCGCCGGCGGCGCCCACGCGAACGCCGCCCAGATCGCCGCCGCCATCCACAGCCACAGGAGGGCGGCGAGCGCCAGCGTGAGCGCCGGCAGCGCCGGACGGCGGCGGGTGGCGGCGGGTGAATTTTCCATGTCCTGGCTTGGAGAATACCGGAAGCCTGCCGAGAACGCGAGTCGAGGACCGCCCGCAGTCTACCCGTTCAGGGGTTCCAGATCACCGGGAAGAGCATCGAGCCGGCGACCGCCAGCGAGCCGTCGTAGAGGAGGAGCTGGCGAAGGGCGTCGCCGGCGGGCTCGCCGGTGACGGCGTTCCGGGTCAGCTCGACGACGAGGAGGAGGAGCGGCACCAGGAGCGGGAAGGAGAGGACGGCGAAGAGGGTGGCGCGGCCGCGGGCCTGGGCGATGATCGCGGCGATCACCGTCGAGGCGGCGGCGAGGCCGAAGGCGCCGGCGGCGAGGGTGGCGACGAGGAGGAGCGGCCGGCCGACCGGGAGCTGCACCATCGCCAGGAAGAGCGGCGTGACGATCACCTGGAGCGCCAGGGTCAGCGACAGCCCGTGCGCCAGCTTGCCCCAGAACACCGCGCTCGGCCGCGCCGCCAGCCGGAGCGCGGTGGCCGTGCGCGTCTCCTCCTCGTGGACGAAGAGGCGCGGCAGCCCGGCGGTGGTGGCGAAGAGGAGCACCAGCCAGAGGAGGAACGGCAGCACCTGGGTGCCGGCGGCCGACACCCCGAGCGGCCCCAGCCCGACCCCGACCAGCACCAGCGTGGTCAGCGCGAAGAGGCCCAGCGTGTTGAGCGCCGTGCGCGTGCGCGCCTCGCTCCGCCAGTCCTTGGCGAAGACCGCCGCCGCCTCAGCCAGCCAGCGCGACATGCCCCGCCAGCTCCCACCGGGCGTCCGCCGCGACCTCCGTCGGCTGCGCCAGCACCGCCAGGCCGCCCGCCGCCAGGTGCTCGCTCAGCAGGCCGCGCACCGCCGCCTCGCCGGCCGGGTCGAGGTTCTGGAACGGCTCGTCGAGGAGCAGCAGCCGCGGCCGGTGGAGGAGCGCCCAGGCCCAGCGCAGCTTCTGGCGCATGCCGGAGGAGAGCGCGCCGGCCGGGCGGTCGGGCGGCAGCGCCACGCGGGCGAGGAGCTCGGGCCCGCGCTCGGGCGGCGTGCCGCGCAGGCGGGCGAAGAAGGCGAGGTTCTCGGCCGCGGTGAGCTCGTCGTAGAGCGCGAGGTCGGGGGCGACGTAGCCGACGGCGCGGCGGCGGCCGGCGGCGTCGAGCGGCGGCGAGTCGGCGGCGGGCTCGCGGTGCTCGACGGTGCCGGCGTCGGGGGCGAGGAGGCCGGCGAGGCAGCGCAGGAGGGTGGACTTGCCGGAGCCGTTCGGGCCGCTGACGAGCAGCACTTCGCCGGCGGCGACGGCGCCGGAGACGCCGGTGAGGACGGCGAGACGGCCGTAGCGGCGGGCGATGCCGGTGAAGCGCAGCGCGGGCTGGGCGGGGGCCGGGGTGGGCACGACGGCGGATTGTAGCGGCGGCGGGCGGAACGGTTCGAGGGGGAGCGCCACGGGTGCGAGGCCCAGGCCGCCGGGCCACCCCGCTCCCGCTCCGGGAGCGGCTCCACACACCGTCCGGCTAGGATGCGGGCGTGAATCCGAGGCCCGAGGTGACCGCTCGCCGGCGAGCTCGCCGGCCGTCTCGTCTTCTCCTCTCCGCGATCTTTTCTGCTTTCGGCGCCTGCTCGGCATTCGCTCCGCCTGC
>DATABP010000129.1:0-3417 GCA_036259515.1 Thermoanaerobaculia bacterium
CAGCGACAGCACCGCCGCGACGTCGCCGATCCGGCGGGCGCGGGCCAGCGCGCGGCGGGCGACCACCCGGGTCAGCCAGGCCGGGAAGGCGGCCGGCTCGCGCAGGCCGCGCAGCCGCCGCCAGGCGATGACCAGCCCCTCCTGCACGGCGTCGGCGGCGTCGGCCTCGCCGACCACCGAGCGGGCCAGCCGCACCAGCCGCGGCCAGTGGGCCTCGACCAGCGCCGCGAAGGCCGCCTCGTCGCCGGCCGCGGCGCGCTCCACCGCCCGCTCCTCTCCGTGGTTCATGGTGGAGAAGAGCCCCGGCGCGGCGCCGACCGTGTACAGGGGGGCTACGCCGCGAGCACCGCGCGGTCGCGCAGGAGGTCGGCGGCCGGGGACAGCGGGGCGTGGGTGAGGATCTTGTTGATCCGCTCCACCGCCTTGACGTGGTCGCCGATCGCCTGGTAGAGGACGACCTCGCCGTAGAGCTTCTCGGCGAGCACGTTGATGCGCTCGGCGACCGCCGGCGCCACCGTGGCGTCGGGGAAGCGGTCGAGGAGCTCGGCGCCGTCGCCGATGTCCTCGAAGGCGCCGGCCGTCTCGCCGAGCCGGGCGGCGGCGAGCTCGGCGAGCTCCGGATCGCGCTCCTGGCGGGCGAGGCGGACGAGCGCGGTGAGCTGGTCGAGACGCGGCGCCAGCACGCGCAGGCCGCGATGGGCGCGCTCGGCCTCGGGCGTGCCGGGCGCGGTGTCCACCACCCGGAGGTAGCTCTCGACCGCCCCGGCCTGGTCGCCGAGGCGGGCGCGGGCGTCGCCCAGCGACAGCGCCACCTTCGGCACCTCCGCCGCCTCCGGCCAGTTGGAGAGGAAGCGTTCGAGGAACGCCGTCTCGTAGACGCCGCCGGCGAGCACCTCCTGCGCCCGCTGGTAGAGGCTCGCCGCCTGCTCGGCGAGGCCCTTGCGCTGCTCGCGGAGGAGGCCGAGGAACTCGGTCTCCGGGTCGAGCGCCGCGACCTCCTCGATCTGGCGGTCCCAGGCGGCGAGGAGCGCGCCGTAGTCGCGGGCCAGCGGCTCGTGCCCCATCTCCTCGTTGCGGCGGCGGTCGAGGGCCGCCTGCCGGATGCGCTCCGCCGCCGGCCCGCGGGGCCAGGAGGCCAGCGCCTCCGCCTCGACGAAGCGCACCGTCGACGCCGACACCTCGCCGACCTCGTCGTGGTAGCCGTCCTCGTCGATCACCGTCACCTCGTCGGCCCAGGCGAGGAGCGCCGCCTGGGTGCGCTGGCGGAAGGAGTCGGCGTCGGCCGGCGTGTCGTCGCGCTTGAGCAGGCCGGCGCGGGCGCCGCCGGCGCGCACCCGCTCGTCGAAGAACGGGTGGGTGCGCCAGTAGCCGTACTGCTTCGACTGCGGCAGCCGCGACTGCATCAGCACGAACAGCCGGTTGGCGCCGGCGGGGTCGAAGCCGGCCGCCGCCGCCCAGCGCTGGCCCTCCGCGTCGGCCTGGTCCTCGTGCTCGCGGCTGAAGCTCCTGAGGAGGAGCTCCGAGACGATCAGGCTGGTCGCCGCGGCGCCCTGGATCATCTCGCCGCGCTGGTTGCGCACCTCGGGGTCCCAGCGGGCGCCGGGATCGTCGGCGTGCGGCTGGCTGCCGCCGTCGGCGCCGATCAGCACGCCGACGAGGAGCGCCTGGCCGAGGAGGTTCATCAGCGTCGCGCGGCGCTGCATCTTCGAGTGGTGGTCGAGCGCCACGTGGGCGATCTCGTGGCCGAGGAGCGCCGCCAGCATGTCGTCGTCGAGGCCCAGGTCGAGCATGCCGCGGGTGACGAAGATCTGCCCGCCGGGGAGCGCGAAGGCGTTGGGCTCCGGCATGTCGATGAGGTGGAAGGTGAGCGGATAGCCGTCGTAGCGCGAGGCGCGGGCGACGCGGTAGCCGACGTCCGCCACCCGGCGCGTCTCCGCGGCGTCGTCGACCAGCTCGTACTGCTCGGCGGCGCGGCGCGCCACCTCGAGGCTCTTCTCGTAGAGGTCGCGGTTGCCGATCGCCTGCGCGTGCGCCGGCGGGGCGGGGGCGGCGAGCGCGGGGGACAGCGCCACGGCGGCGGCGAGCGGGCCGGCGAGGGCGCGGCGGGCGAGCGTGCGACGGGGCGGCGGGGTCATCGGCGGACGGCTCATCGGCGAACGGCTCTCCTCGGGGGGCGGGTCCTCGACCTCCAACCCACCCCGGCGGCGCGAAATTCGGCGCCGGCCGAGCTCTCAGCGCTCGGCGAGCGACGCGGCGCCGACGACGCGCGGTCCGCTGGCGGCCGGCTCGGCGTCGCCGGTCCGCGGCGGCGCCGGCGCGAGCGGCGACGGCGGCACCAGGATGCCGCCGGAGATCACCATCCGCACCCCCTCCTCGATCGACATCGGCAGGTCGATCGTCTCCTGCCGCGGCACCAGCAGCAGGAAGCCGGAGGTCGGGTTCGGCGTCGTCGGCACGAAGACGAGGAGGAGGTCGGCGAGCCGCGGGTCGACCACCCCCCAGCGGGCGCCGGAGGTGACGAAGCCGACGGCGAAGACGTTGGTCTTCGGGTACTCGACGAGCACCACCCGCTTGAAGGCGTCGGCCTGGTCCTGGGAGATCGCCTCGAGCACGCCCTTGGTGGCGCCGTAGATCGACTTCGCCACCGGCACCCGCCGGATCACGCTCTCGACCCAGCGCAGGAGGCGCCGCCCGGCCACCCGCGTCGACAGCCAGCCGAGGACGAGCACCACGAGGAGGGTCAGGAGGAGCCCCAGCCCGGGGATGTGCACCGGCCGCTCGAAGGCGGCGGCGAGCACGCGGTCGACGAGCGGCGCGAAGATGCCGTCCATCCAGACGAAGAGCTGGACGAGCACGAAGACGGTCAGCGCCGCCGGCGCCAGGATGAGGAGGCCGGCGAGGAGCAGCCGCCGCAGCCGCGCGCGGAGCGTCGGCCGCCCGGGATGGGGCTCGGGGTGGGAGGAGGCCGGCGGACCGCTCACGCCCGCCAGCGTATCAGCGACCGCCCCGCTTTTCCCTTTCGCTGTGCTAGCTTCCGCCGCGATGAGCGAGCTCCGGATCGAGACCCCCACCGCCAAGTCCTCGATCGCCGAGCTGCGCCCGGCGCTCGACGCCGCCCTCGCCGAGCAGTTCCCCGGCGGCATGCTCAAGCGGCAGTGGGACGGCGACGTGCTGCGCCTGTCAGGCCCCGGTGCCAAGGGCACGATCGTGCTCGAGCCGGGCCGCCTGGTCGGCGAGGCCGAGCTCGGCCCGCCGGCGAGCATGATGCGCGGGCTGATCGAGCAGAAGATCGGCGCCGCGCTGGCGAAGGCGGCCGGCTGAGGCCCTCCGGGGGTCCCTCCGTGGCGGCCCCGCCCTCGCTCGCCGCCGCCCTCCGCGCCCAGGCCGCCCGTCACCCGCACCGCCCCTTCCTGTTCT
>DATABP010000130.1:0-1940 GCA_036259515.1 Thermoanaerobaculia bacterium
GGCAACGTCGGCGCCACCACCGCGCAGCGCATCGCCGAGGCGAACCTGGCCGACGTCGTGATGGTCGACGTGGCCGCCGACCTGGCGACCGGCAAGGCGCTCGACATGATGGAGTCGGCGCCGGTGCTCGGCTTCTCCGCCCGCATCACCGGCGGCGGCGACTACGGGCCGACCGAGGGCTCGGACGTCTGCGTGGTCACCGCCGGCCTGGCGAGGAAGCCGGGGATGAGCCGCGACGACCTGCTCAAGGCGAACACCGAGATCGTCCGCGGCGTCGTCGAGGAGCTGGCGCGGCGCTCGCCGGACACCATCCTGATCGTCGTCACCAACCCGCTCGACGCGATGTGCGAGGTGGCGCGGCGGGTCTCCGGCTTCCCGCGGCAGCGGGTGGTCGGCATGGCCGGGGTGCTCGACGCCGCCCGCATGCGCTGGTTCATCGCCGACGAGCTGGGCGTCTCGGTGGACGACGTCGACGCCTTCGTGCTCGGCGGCCACGGCGACACGATGGTGCCGCTGCCGCGCTTCGCCACCGTCAACGGCATCCCGCTGCCGATGCTGCTCGCCGCCGACCGCATCGAGGCGATCAACGAGCGCACCCAGAAGGGCGGCATCGAGATCGTCAACTACTACAAGCAGGGCTCCGCCTACTACGCGCCGGCGGCGGCGAGCTTCGAGATGGTGGCGGCGATCCTCCGCGACAAGAAGAAGATCCTCCCCTGCGCCGCCTACCTCCAGGGCGAGTACGGGATCGACGGGCTGTTCGTCGGCGTGCCGGTCAAGCTCGGCCGCGCCGGGGTGGAGGAGGTGGTCGAGCTGGAGCTGGCCGCCGAGGAGCAGGCGGCGCTCGAGCGGTCGACCGAGGCGGTGCGCGGGCTGGTCGAGGCGCTGGGGTAGCCGGCCACCACGCGGACCGGGCGCCCGCGGGCCGCTGTCGTACGATCGCCGGCATGTCGGACACCCGGGTGACGGACGCGCCGGCCGCGGCCGCCGCGGCCCCCGATCTCGCCGCCGTCGAGGGCTACCTGCTCGACCTCCAGGACGCGATCTGCGCCGGCCTCGAGGCGGTCGACGGCGCGGCCCGCTTCCGCGAGGACGCCTGGGAGCGCCCCGGGGGCGGCGGCGGGCGGACGCGGGTGCTCGCCGGCGGCGGGGTGCTCGAGAAGGCCGGCGTCGCCTGGTCGCACGTCCACGGCGACGGGCTGCCGGCGGCGGCCACCGCGGCGCGGCCCGAGCTCGCCGGCCGCTCCTTCCGCGCCCTCGGCGTCTCGCTCGTCCTCCACCCGCTGAACCCGTACGTCCCCACCACCCACGCCAACGTCCGCTACTTCGTCGCCGAGCGGGCGGGTGAGCCGGCGGTGTGGTGGTTCGGCGGCGGCTTCGACCTCACCCCCTACTACGCCTTCGAGGAGGACGCGGTCGGCTGGCACCGCGCCGCCCGTGCCGCCTGCGAGCCCTTCGGGCCGGAGGTCTACCCGCGCCTCAAGCGCTGGTGCGACGAGTACTTCGCGCTGCCCCACCGCGGCGAGACGCGCGGCGTCGGCGGGCTCTTCTTCGACGACCTCGCGGAGTGGGGGGCGGTGCGCTCGTTCGCCTTCCTCCGGAGCGTCGGCGACGCCTTCCTGCCCGCCTACCTGCCGATCGTCGAGCGGCGGCGGGGGACGCCGTGGGGCGAGCGCGAGCGCGACTTCCAGCTCCGCCGCCGCGGCCGCTACGTCGAGTTCAACCTGCTCTACGACCGGGGGACTCTGTTCGGCATCCAGTCCGGCGGCCGGACGGAGTCGATCCTCATGTCGCTGCCGCCGCTGGTGCGCTGGGACTACGGCTGGACGCCGGAGGCGGGGTCGCCGGAGGAGCGGCTGGTGCGCGACTTCCTGCGGCCGCGGGACTGGCTGGGGATCGAGGGCGGCGGGGGAGGCGAGGGGTGAGGCGGCGGCTCGCGG
>DATABP010000131.1:0-4378 GCA_036259515.1 Thermoanaerobaculia bacterium
ATCGCCGCCGCGGCGGCGATCGGACGGCGCGCGAGGGTCGGCTACTCCAGCTCGGCCCGCCGCTCGACGATCTGCCGCGCCATGCGCAGCGCCGCCACCGTGGCGCCTTCGGAGTGGCTGTCCTCGGTGGTGTCGCCGCCGATGTGGAGGCGCCCGTGGGGGCGGCGCAGCGTGTTGGCGAGGTCGTCGAAGCGGGAGCGGCCCTCGTCGAGCGGCCAGAAGGCCACCGCCTGGGGGTAGACGAAGATCTCGGCGGAGCGGATGTGCGGCCGGACGCCGGGGAAGAGGCGGTCGAGGGCCTCGGCGGTGCGCTCGCGGATGACGTCGTGGCGCTCGTGCATCAGCTCGCGCGCGAAGCCGGCGTGGAGCAGCAGGGTCAGCACGCGCTCGGCGTCGGGGTCGCCGCCCTCCTGGAGGTCGGTGACGTCGTAGATGCTGCCGGCGAGCGAGTCGGAGAGGAGGGTGAGGATGCTCTCGCCGGCGTCGTCCTCCCACAGCGCGGCGGCCTCCGGGTCGAGGCGGAAGTGCACCTTGATGTAGCTGCCCATCCCGGTCGTCTCGATCGCCCGCCACGCCTCGTCGGCGAGCGGGGGCGAGAACTGGATGCGGCCGAGGTGGCTGACCGGCACGGTCACCGCCGCCAGCCGGCAGGCGGCCTCGACGTAGCGCCGCTCCCGCTCCAGCGCGCGCACGGTCACCCCGGAGGCGGTCTGCTCGATGGCGGTGACGCGGGTCTCGGTGCGGACGCTCCCCGGGTCGAGGCGGGAGACCAGGGCCTCGACGAACCCGCTGTTGCCGCCGGCAACGTGGTAGTTCTTCTCGCCGAAGCCGTCCGGGGTGTCGAGGAAGAGGCGGATCTCGTCGATACCGTCGAGGGCGGAGATGCGGTCCCACTCGATCGCCATCTCGGGCTCGACGGTGACGCGGATCCACTCGCTCACCTTGTGCGGCAGGTCGTCGGCGGCGACGAAGTCGGCGAAGGAGACCCGCGTCAGCTCGACCAGCTCGGGCGGCAGGGGCTTCCCCGCGTAGTGGCTCTCGTGGAGCCTGGTGTAGAGGTCCCAGGCCTTGGCGTTCCAGCGCAGGAAGGCCTCGCGCTCCTCGGCGTCGAAGATGCCGGCGAGGTAGGTGTCGCGGTCGCCCTCGCCCTGGTAGGGGTAGACGGTGCCGTCGATGCGCACCGTCGAGTGGGCGACGTCCTCGACCAGGGGCAGCCCGAGCTCGCGCAGGAGCGCGACGGCCGGGCTGCGCTCGAAGTACTCCTCCATGTGTGCCTCGGCAGTGGCGCCGTCGGGGAAGGTGACCGTCTGAATGCGGCCGCCCGCCCGCGTCCCGGCCTCGAGCAGCAGCGAGTCGATGCCCGCCTTCTCCAGCTCGTAGGCCAGGGTCAGGCCGGTGAGGCCGGCGCCGACGATGCACACCGGGGCCTCGAGGCGCGGCGCGCCCGCGGCCGACGCCGGCGACCCCGGCGGCGAGCTGGCGCAACCGACGACCAGGAGCCCCGCGACCAGCAGGTACGAGAAAGCCGCCCACCGTTTGCTCATCTCTCCTCCGTTTCCGCGGCAGCACGAGGTCTTCCCGCGCGCCGCGCAGCGCGACAGCCGCCCACCCTTCGTCGTCTTCGTCGATCAGAGGAGGCGAGAATACCACGCGGCCGGGCCGGGGCGATCGGCCCTGGGCGAGGCCCGCCGCGTCCGCTGCCGAGGGGCCGGACAAGCCATCGCCAGGAAGGAACTTTTCCCGGCGTGTCTACACTCGCCCCCCGCCACGCACTACTACTGATGGAACCTCAGCGATCGCCCGAGCGGTTGCGGAAGTCCTTGCCCCTCACCCTTTCCGCAGCCGCTCGGGCAGCTTTTTTCCTTCCGATCGCCGCCTTCCTCCCTCAGCCCGTCCCCTTCGCCTCGCGGACCGCCTCGGTCAGCGCCGGCAGCACCTCGTGCAGGTCGCCGACGATGCCGTAGTGGGCGAGGTTGAAGATCGGGGCGCCGGGGTCCTTGTTGATCGCGACGATGGTGGTGGCGCCCTTCATGCCAACCACGTGCTGGATGGCGCCGGAGATGCCCGCGGCGAGGTAGAGCTTGGGGGCCACGGTCTGGCCCGAGGAGCCGATCTGACGGTCGCGCGGCAGCCAGCCGTTGTCGACCACCGGGCGGCTGGCGGCGATCTCGGCGCCGAGCGCGGCGGCGAGGTCGTGGACGACGCCCATCTTGTCCTCGCCGCCGACGCCGCGGCCCACCGCCACGATGACGTCCGCCCGGGTGAGGTCGACCTGCTCGCCGGCGACCTCCTCGACGCCGAGGATCTCGCGGTCGGGGCGGGCGCGGCCGGCGTCGACCGGCAGCTCGCGCACCTCCGCGCCGCCGCCGCGGGCCACCTGGTCGGCCGGGAAGGCGCCGGACTGCACGGAGACCAGGACCGTCCCCTCCCCCTTCACCCGCACCTTCGACACCAGCTTGCCGCCGAGGATCGGGCGGCGCCAGACGAGGCCGCCGTCGCCCTCCTCGAAGCCGGTCACCTCGGGGAGGAGCCCGGCGCCCAGCTCCTGCGCCAGGCGGGCGAAGTAGTCGACGGTCTGGTAGGTGTGCGGGAACACCACCCACGCCGGCGCCGCCTGGCCGATCGCCGGGGCGAGGGCGCCGACGTAGCCGCCCGGGGTGTAGGCGGCCAGGGCCTCGTGGTCCGCCACGTGGACGGCGGCGAGGTCGGCGGCGGCCACCTCGTCGGCCAGGGCGCGGACGCCGGAGCCGAGGAGCACCGCCTCCGCCTCGGCGCCGAGCGCCCGCGCCAGCCGCTGGCCGGCCGCGATCGCCTCCCAGGAGAGGCGCGACACCCGTCCCTCGCGCTGCTGCAGGACGATCCACACCGTGTTTGCGTTCGCCATCACAGCACCCTCGCTTCCGTCCGCAGCTTGTCGACCAGGGCGCGGGCGGCGGTCGCCGGGTCGCCCTCGAAGATCTGCGCCCCGCCGCCGGACTCCGGGAACGCCACGGAGACGACCTCGAGCCGCGAGCCGGCGGCGCCGACGGCCGCGGCGTCGAGCCCGAGGTCGGCGGCGGTCACCTGGTCGATCGGCTTCCGCTTGGCGGCCATGATCCCCTTGAGCGAGGCGTAGCGCGGGTGGTTGAGGCCGGCCTGCACCTCGAGCACCGCCGGCAGCGCCAGGCGGAAGATCTCGTTCTTGCCGCTCTCCATCTCGCGCGTGACCCGGGCGCTCGCGCCGCCGTCCTCGACCTCGATGCCCATCACCAGCCAGGCGTGCGGCCAGCCGAGCTCGCCGGCGAGCACCGAGCCGGTGGCGCCGTAGCCGTTGTCGTCGGACTGCGAGCCGGTCAGCACCAGGCCGACGTCCTCGCGGCGGACGGCGGCGGCCAGCGCGCGGCCGGTGGCCAGCGCGTCGCCGCCGGCGAAGGCGTCGTCGGACAGGTGGACGGCGCGCGCCGCGCCCATCGCCAGCGCCTTGCGCAGCGCCTCCTGCACCCGCGCCGGGCCGAGCGAGAAGACGATCACCTCGCCGCCGGTGGCCTCGGCGATCCGGAGGCCCTCCTCCAGCGCGTACTCGTCGCTCTCGTTGACCAGGAAGCGCAGGTCCTGCTCTTCGATCCAGCGCCCGTCGCGCGCCACCCGCAGGCGGGCGTCGGCGTCGGGCACCTGTTTGATGCACACGGCGATTCGCATCGTGCCTCCTCGTTCGGTTCGGTCGCTCGTCGTGCCGCCGGAGGGCGGTCTGCGCGGCCCCGGCCGCGCCGCCGTCAGAGCGCCGGGCCGGGGACGCGGACCGCGGCGCCGTTGACGGCGTGCGCCGCCGGCGAGGCGAGCCAGCGCACGACCTCGGCGACGGCGTCGGTGGTGACCCAGCGGGAGTGGTCCGCCCGCGGCGTCGCGGCGCGGTTGGCCGGGGTGTCCATCGTACCAGGGAGCACCGCGTTGGCGCGGCCGGAGGGCGCCAGCTCGCGGGCCAGCGACTCGACGAGCCGCAGGAGCGCCGCCTTGGTCGCCGCGTAGGGGCCGACGCCGGCCTCGCCCAGGAGCCCCGCCGGCGCGGAGACGGCGACCAGCGCACCGCCTCCGGCGGCGGCGAAGCGCCGGGCGCTCTCGCGCAGCACCAGGAAGCTCGTCTCCAGGTTGACGGCGACGAGGAAGCGCCAGTCGGCGTCGGAGGTCTCGGCGAGCGTGCCGAAGCGGAAGCCGCCGACCAGGTGGGCGACGGCGGCCGGCGCGGCGCGCTCGAACAGCGCCGCGACGGCGGCGGGATCGGCGAGATCGACGGCGGCGGTGTCGAGGCGGCCGCCGGGGGCGGTGCCGGCGGCGGTCTCGACCAGCGCGGCGAGCGCCGCCTGGTCGCGGTCGGCGGCGAGCACGCGGTCGCCGTCGCCGT
>DATABP010000132.1:0-5721 GCA_036259515.1 Thermoanaerobaculia bacterium
GGGGGGGGGGGGGGGGGGGGGGGGGTTCCGCATCCTCCGCCGGCGCCGGGCCGGCGGGCGCCAGGCGGGCCACCAGCGCGGCGACGCTCGGCGACTCGTAGAGCTCCACCGGCGCCAGGCGCAGGCCCAGCTCGCGGTTGAGCTCCGCGACGAGCTGGAGGCCCGACAGCGAGTCGCCGCCGAGGTCGAAGAAGTTCTCCGCCGGGTCGAAATCGCCCAGCGAGAGCACCCGGCGCCACACCGCGGCGACGCGGCGGGTCAGCTCGCCGGCCGACAGGGCCGGGCCGGCCGGGGCCTCGGCGCCGGCCGCCTCCGACCGCCCCAGCTCGCGCAGGATCTCGGTGCGGGTGAGGCGGCGGGAGAGCTCGACGCGGGCCGGCAGGTCCTGGGTGGACACGGCGACCCGCGGCCGGCCCGACGCCAGCGCCCGGGCGACGGCCGCCACCGCCTCGTCGGAGCCCAGGGCCTTGCCCAGCAGCTCCTCGCGCCACGGCTCGAGGTGCGGCGGCAGCCCCACCTCGACCAAGAGGCCCACGTCGCGGAAGTTGTCGAGGTCCAGCGACACCGTGGCCCCGCCGCCGCGGGCGGTGCGCTCGTGGGCGAGGGCGTCGAGGAAGGCGTTGGCGGCGGTGTAGTCCACCTGGCCGAAGTCGCCGAGCACCGTCTGGAGCGAGGAGACCAGCAGCAGGAACGGCGGCTCGGCGCCGGCCTCGCCGTCCGCCAGCAGCCGGTCGAGCAGACGGCCGCCGGCGACCTTGGGGTCGAGCACCGCCGCCGCGGCCTCGGGGGTCTTGAGCTGCATCAGACCGCCGCCGGCGATGCCCGCGGCATGGACGGCGCCGTCGAGACGGCCGAAGCGCTCGCGGGCGCGGCGCACCACCGCCGCCATCGCCTCCGGGTCGGCGGCGTCGGCCGCCTCCACCACCACCTCGGCGCCGAGGGCCTCCAGGCGCCGCGCCGCCGCCACCCGCCGGGCCGCCGGCGAGCCCGGCTCGAGCGCGTCCCACGCCTCCCGCGGCGGGACCGCCGCGCGGCCGGTGACCACCAGGCGGGCACCGGGGGCGCCGAGGGCGATCTGCTCGGCGAGCAGCGAGCCGACGCCGCCGAGACCGCCGGTCACCAGGTACACGCCGCCGTCCTCGAGCTGCGGCCAGCGCGCCGGCGGCGCGCCGGCCTCGGCGTCCCCGCCCGTCGCCAGGTGCTCCCAGCCCTCCACCCAGCGCTCGCCGCCGCGCAGCGCGACGCACACCGCCGTGGGCGGCGCCGCCAGCTCGGCGAGCAGGGCGTCGAGGCCGGCCTCCGTCGTCAGGGCGTCGGCGTCGAGGTCGACGCTGCGGCAGGCGATCTCCGGATGCTCCTTGGGCAGCACCTTGACGACGCCCAGGAGCACCGCCTTCTCCGCCACCACCGGCTCCTCGCCGGTGACCGGCTGCACCCGGTCGCTGACCACGGTCAGCTCGGTGCCGCCCGCGGCGCGGCGGGCCAGCGCCTGGGAGAGGAGCAGGAGGCTGGTGAAGGCGCGGCGCTGCCAGTGGCGGCCGGCGGCCAGGGCGTCGGCGGGATCGGCGGCCGCGGCGGCATCCCCCGCCTCGGCATCCCCCACCCCGGTGGACAGCAGGTGGACCACCCGCTGCGGCGCCCGGCCCTCGGCGGCCAGGGTGGCGAGCAGGCGGTCGTAGCCCTTCGCGTCGTCCACGGCGAGCCGGAAGCGGTCCGCCTCCAGGCGCTCGTAGCCCTCCCCCGGCACCGCCAGGGTGACCCGCGCCCCGGCCCGTGCCAGCCGCTCCGCCAGCGGGGCGGCGGTGGCGGCGTCGCCGAGCAGCAGCCAGCGGGCCGCGAGGCCACCGTTCTCGTCTCGGGGCGCGGCACCCGGCTCGCGGCGCCAGGCGGGCCGGTAGAGCCAGCGCACCGGATCCGGCTCGCGGTCGAGGCTCACCTGCCGGGGCGGCGCCGAGACCTCCGCCGCCACCGCCGGCGCCGCGCCCTGCCCCGCCTGCCCCGGGGCCCGCGCCGCCGTGCCGCCGGCCGAGCCGGGCACCAGGTCGATCCAATGACGCTGGCGCTCGAAGGGATAGGTCGGCAGCGGCACCCGCAGGCGGCGCGCGCCGGCGTGGTAGGCGGTCCAGTCCACCTCGACGCCGGCGGTCCACAGCCGGCCGAGGGAGAGGTGGAAGAAGGCCGCCGCCGAGCGCCGGTCCCGGGGGTGGGGCAGCGACGGCACCACCGGCGTGCCCTCGGCGCAGGCGGCGCTCTCGCGGGCGAAGGTGGCCAGCGTGGTGCCCGGCCCGACCTCGAGGAGCACGGCGCCGGGGTCCTCCAGGGCCAGCGCCACGCCGTCGGCGAAGCGCACCGGCCGGCGCAGGTGGCGCGCCCAGTAGCCGGGGTCGACCGCCTCCTCGGGGGTGATCCAGGTGCCGGTGACGTTCGACAGCCACGGCCGCTCCGGCGCCGACCGCCGCACCCGCGCCACCGCCGCCTCGAAACGGCCGAGGACCGGCTCCATGGCGGCCGAGTGGAAGGCGTGGGAGGTGTGCAGGCGGCGGCTCTTGGGGGCCTCGCCCTCCGCCTCGCCCTCCGCCCCGCCGAGCGCCTCGGCGAGGCGCGCCTCGAACGCCGCCACCGCCTCGTCGCTGCCGGTGACCACGGTACGGCGGGGCGCGTTGACGGCGGCGATCTCGACGCCGTCGCCGAGCAGCGCCGCCACCTCGCCGGCGGGCAGCGCCACGGCCGCCATCGCGCCGCCCGGCAGCTCGCCCATCAGCCGCCCCCGCTCGGCGACCAGGTCGAGGGCGTCCTCCACGCCGAAGACGCCGGCCAGGGTGGCGGCGACGTACTCGCCGATCGAGTGGCCGATCATCGCCGCCGGCTCGACGCCCCAGGCCATCCACTGCCGGGCCAGGGCGTGCTCGACGGCGAACACCGCCGGCTGGGTCAGCGCGGTCCCGGCCAGCCGCGCCGCCGCCTCCTCCTCGCCGCCGGCCGCCGGGAACAGCACCTCGCGCAGGTCGAGGCCGAGGCGCGGCGCCAGGTGCTCGGCGGCATGGTCGAGGGCGCGGCGGAACACCTCCTCGGTGTCGTACAGCTCGCGCCCCATGCCGGGGTGCTGGGCTCCCTGGCCGGGGAACAGGAACACCACCCGGGCGCCGTCGCGGCGGCGGCCCGAGACGACCGCCGCGGGATCGCCGGAGCGCAGCCGCTCCACCGCCTCGTCGCGGCCCGCGGCGACCACGGCGCGGCGGTGCTCGAAGGCGCGGCGGCCGACCTGGAGCGTCCAGGCCACGTCGGCCAGGGGCAGCTCCGGGTCCGCCGCGAGACGCCGGGCGAGGCGCTCGGCGGCGGCGTCCAGCGCCGCCTCGCTGCGCGCCGAGAGCACCAGGAGCTGGTCGCCGCGCCCGGGCTCCCCGGGCTCGGCCGCCGGCGCCTCCTCGAGGATCAGGTGGGCGTTGGTGCCGCCGAAGCCGAGGGAGCTGATGGCGGCCCGGCGCGGCGCGCCGTCGCGGCGCGGCCACGGCAGGTTCTCCGCCGCCACGTGGAACGGGCTCGCCGCCAGGTCGAGGGCGGGGTTGGGCTCGCGGAAGTGGAGCGTCTTCGGCACCAGGCCGCGCTCCAGCGCCAGCACCGTCTTGACCAGGCCGGGCAGGCCGGCGGCGGCGTCGAGGTGGCCCAGGTTGCCCTTCACCGAGCCGAGGGCGCAGAAGCCGCGCTCGGCGGTGCTCGCGCGGTAGGCGTTGGTCAGCGCCAGCACCTCGATGGGATCGCCCAGCTTGGTGCCGGTGCCGTGGGCCTCGACGTAGCCGATGCTGCGGGCGTCCACGCCGGCGTCGGCCAGCGCCTCGAGCACGACCTCCGTCTGCCCCTCGACGCTGGGAGCCGTGAAGGTGGCCTTGCCGGAGCCGTCGTTGTTGGTGGCCGAGCCGAGCAGCACGGCGCGCACGCGGTCGCCGTCGGCCACCGCGTCGGCCAGGCGCTTCAACACCACCATCCCGGCGCCGGAGCCGAACACCGTCCCGGCGGCGGCGGCGTCGAAGGGGCGGCAGTGGCCGTCCGGCGACAGGATGCCGCCCTCGTCGTAGCGGTAGCCGGCGTCGTGGGGCACGTTGAGGGCGACGGCCCCGGCGAGCGCCATGCGGCACTCGTCGAGCAGCAGGCTGCGGCAGGCGAGGTGCACCGCCACCAGCGCCGTGGAGCAGGCGGTCTGCACCGCGTAGCTGGGTCCCCGCAGGTTCAGCTTGTAGGAGACGCGGGTGGCGAGCAGGGCCTGGTCGCCGCCGAGGATGAGCTGCAGCACGTCGCGGCCGCGCAGCACCTCGGGCTTCGAGGCGAGGTGGAAGAGATAGGTGTTCGTCTTCGAGCCGGCGAACACCCCCACCCGGTGGGGGTAGCGGTCGGGATCGTGGCCGGCGTCCTCCAGCGCCTCCCAGGCGCACTCGAGGAGCACCCGCTGCTGCGGGTCCATCACCTCCGCCTCCACCGCGCTGTAGCCGAAGAAGCCGGCGTCGAAGCGGTCGTGGCCGGCGAGCAGCGGCGCCGCCTTCACGTAGCGCGGGTCGGCCAGCTCGGCCTCCGAGACGCCGGCGGCACGCAGCTCGTCGTCGCCGAGGCGGACGATGCCCTCGCGGCCGGCGACCAGCGCCTCCCACAGCTCCTCGACGCCGGCGGCGCCGGGGAAGCGCCCCGCCATGCCGACGATGGCGATCTCGTCGCCGGTCAGGTGCGCGAAGTCCGTCGGCCTCGTCATCGCGCTCCGCTCCCCACCCCGGTCCGTTCGCGCCGGCGGGCGATCACGTCGCGGCGGCGGCTCTTCGCCTCGCGGAGCTCCTCGAGGCGCACGACGCGCTGCTCGTCGGCGGCGCCCGCCTCGTCCACCAGGCGCGCCAGGGCGCGCACCGTCAGGGCCTCGTAGAGGCGCGCCACCGGCAGCTCCACGTCCAGCTCGTCCTTGAGGCGCGAGGCGGTGCACACGGCCACGAAGCTGTCGCCGCCGAGCTCGAAGAAGTTGTCGTCGGCGCCCACCCGGTCGAAGCCGAGGAGCTCCTGCCAGACGCCCGCGATGCGGCGCTCGAGATCGCTCTCGGGCGCCACGAAGGGCGTGGCGAGGGCCGGCCGCGGGTGGCGCTCGGCGCCGGCGCGGGAGGCGGCCGACCCGGCGCGGCCGGCGATGCGCTCGCGGCGCTGCGCCCGGCGCGCGGCCAGGTCCTCGGTGGAGACCAGCAGCCGGTCCGCCGTGGGGGCGGCGGCGACGGCGCGGCGGAACGCGTCCTCGCCCTCGCGGGGGCTCATCGCCAGGGCGGCGAGGTCGGCGCGCGCGCGGGTGATCTCGTCGCTCTCGCTCTCGAAGCGCCAGACGTCCCAGTCGAGGGCGATCCACGGCAGCGCGGAGCCGGCGCGGCGGCGCTCCTCGGCGAAGGCGGCGAGCGCCAGGTTGGCCGCCGTGTAGGCGCCGTAGGCGAGGCCACCGACGGCGGTCGCCAGCGACCCCACCAGGACGACGAAGTCGAGGTCCGCGGCGCCCGCGAGGCGCGCCGCCAGGGCCTGCTCCAGGGCGAACAGCGCGCGCACCCGGCGCAGGTGCCAGGCGAGCTCCTCGCGGCCGGTCTCGGCGAGCACCCGGAAGGTGCGCTCGCCGTAGGTGCCGGCGGTGTGGACGACGCCGTGGAGGGCGCCGAAGCGGCGCCCGGCCTCGGCCACCGCGGCGGCGACGGACCGCGGGTCGGCGAGGTC
>DATABP010000133.1:0-1930 GCA_036259515.1 Thermoanaerobaculia bacterium
CCCCCCCCCCCCCCCCCCCCCCCCCCCCCCCCCCCGCGGCCGGGGGGCGAGCGGATCGCTACAGCCGCACCGACTCCAAGCCGGTCCCGTAGCGGTCGGTGACGTCGTCGATCAGGGTGAGGGTGATGGTGTACTCGCCGCGCGGCATCTCGCGCAGGCGGAGGCCGAAGCGCGCCGGGGCCGCCTCGCCCGCCGCCGCCGCCTTCGCCGCGGCCACCCGCACGTCCTGCCGCTCGCGGATGAGATCGACGACGTTGCCCTCGCGGTCGTAGATCGTCACCAGCACGTGGACGCGGCCGACCAGGTCCTCGCCCTGCGGCAGCAGCGTGATCTGGCTCATCGGGATGACCCCGGCGACCAGCAGGGTGACCTTCTTCCTGCCCTCGCCCTCCGGCGGGTGGACCTCCATGCGGATCGGGAAGTCGCCGCCGTCCTTGGGGAAGGCGAGCGGGGTGGCGAGCTCCTCGGCGATCTGCTGCTCGCGGGTCAGGTGGAGGTAGCCCTGGCGGTGGCGGACCTGGAGCCCCGGGCGCTTGGTGCGCACCGCGATGCGGTGGTAGCCGCCCTCCGGGTCGTGGTCGGTGGCGAAGCCGAGGACGTACGAGTTCGCGGTGCGGTCGTCGATGTCGTCGAAGGCGTCGTAGAAGTTGGTGGTGCTGTAGAAGCGGCCGCCGGTGCCGGCGGCGACGGTGCGCGAGGCGCCTTCGACGTCGAGCTCCGCCGGCGAGTCGCCGAAGCCGCCGCCGAAGGCGAGCGTCGGGTCGCGCTCGGCGTCGATGTAGGAGGACTTCGCCTGCATCAGGGCGTCGGCGGCCACCGGGTAGATGGAGAAGCCGGCGGCGTTGGCGATCTTGATGATCGCGTCGTAGCGGCGCAGCACCTCGGCGTGGACGGTGGCGATCATCGGGTCGACGATGTCGTCGCTGCCGAGCGTCGGCAGGCCGCGGCCGAGGAGCTGCTGGCCGCCCGGCAGCACCTCCATCGCGCCGGTGACCAGCACCAGCGACTTCCGGCCGTCGAGGCCCATGTAGGCGCGCATCGTCTGCACGATCGCCGCGGTGGTGTGGTCGAACTGCTGGAGGCCGTGCCACATCCGCTCGCGCAGCTCGAAGTCGCGCTGGGTGAGGTTGAGGAGCGTCTGGTCGATGCCGCGGCGGCCGCGACGGAAGTCGGAGCGGCTGACGAAGGGCTCGCTCTCGGTGTAGGTGGCGTCGGCGGCGCGGCGCCGGCGCACCGGGATCGGCAGGTCGTCCACCCGGCCGAGCGCGCCCAGCACCGTCGTCTTGTCGGCGGTGAACGGCTGCATGAGCTGGAGCTCGTCGCCGTAGGCGATCACCGCCCACTCGTAGCTGCCGTCGAACTGCTCGAGCACGAAGCGCTCGAGGTCCTCGATGGCGCGGGCGCGGTCGCGCTTCTCGAGCGAGTTGTTGTCGAACAGGATCGCCATCCGCCGGCGCACCGTCGGCTCGGGCAGGTCGCCGGCGGTGCGGGCGGCGTCGTCGAGCAGCCGCATCTCGCCGCTGCGGAAGGAGGAGAAGTTGGTGATCGGGCGCTCCTCGCCGTCCTCGACGACGACGAAGTCCTCGGCGGTGAGCCCGGTGATCGGTCGGCCGGACCCGTCGGTGACGGTGACGTCGACGTTGACGATCTCGACCGACACCTGGTCGACGAAGAGGTCGGCGGCCGGCGGCGCGGAGTCGTCCTGGGCGGCGGCGAGGCCGGCGGCGGCGAGGAGGCCAACGGCGGTGAGGAGCGGGAGGCGGCGGGCGGCGCGACGGTGGGACATCACGAGCTCCTTGGTCGACCGGCGCACGTCCACGGCGGCCTCCGGCCGGAGGCCGGGGCGTGCAGCGCTGGGGGTTGACAGAGGCATCGACGAACGATTATACGCCCGCCCCCGCCCGCCGGCCCCGCCACCATCCGCCCTGCC
>DATABP010000134.1:0-8569 GCA_036259515.1 Thermoanaerobaculia bacterium
GGCGGCGGCCGCCGCGAGGGGGCCGACGTGCTGCTCCGGCTGCCGCGGCCGCGCCTGGTGTTCCCCAACCTGATCGACCGCTACGTCATCCGCAGCTTCGGCTTCGTCTTCCTGCTGGTCGCCGCGTCGGGGCTGTCGATCTACGTCATCGCCGACCTCTCCGAGATCATCGAGGACGTGATCAAGAACCAGGTGCCGCGCACCGTCCTGTTCCCCTACTACCGCTTCCTGTCGCTCCAGATCTTCTACGACATCGCGCCGGTGCTGGTGCTGGTCACCACGCTGATCACCTTCAGCCTGCTCTCCCGCAGCAACGAGGTGACGGCGCTGAAGGCGCTGGGGGTGAGCCTCTTCCGGCTGGCGGTGCCGGCGGTGGCGGCGGCGGGCGCCGTCTTCCTGCTCTCGGCCTACCTCCAGACCGAGGTGCTGCCGGCCTCGAACGCGCGGGTGGCGCGGCTCAAGGACGTCATCGAGGCGCGCGAGACGCCGCGCACGTTCCGCCGCGCCGACCGCCAGTGGCTGTTCGGCCAGGGGCGCTACGTCTACAACTACCTGCGCTACGACCCGCGGAGCGAGAGCCTCCAGCGGCTCCAGGTGTTCGAGTTCGACGAGCAGCACGGGCTGGTCGGCCGGCTCTTCGCCCAGGAGGCGACCTACGACGAGGCGAGCGGGCGCTGGCTGTTCGACGACGGCTGGGCGCGCCGCTTCGAGCGCTCCGAGGTCACCGACTACACCCACTTCTCCGCCCCGCGCCTGGTCGACTACCCGGAGACGCCGGAGTACTTCGCCTCGGAGATCAAGGCGCCCGAGCAGATGGACTACGACGACCTCCGCGACTACATCGCCGAGCTCGAGACGAGCGGACAGGCGGTGCCGGAGCTGCGGGTGCAGCTCCACAACAAGATCGCCTACCCGGTGATCTCGCTGGTGATGGCGCTGGTCGCCTTCCCCTTCGCTTTCCGGCTGGGCCGTCAGGGGGCGCTCTACGGGATCGGGCTCTCGGTGGTGCTGGGGATCGTGTTCATCGGCATCTACGCCTTCTTCAGCACCCTGGGGGAGACCGCGGCGCTGCCGCCGCTGGTCGCGGTGTGGAGCCCCAACCTCCTCTTCTCGCTCCTCGCGGTCTACCTCTTCTTGGGCGTCCGCACCTAACCGGAGGCGGTCGCCGGCGCGGCCTCGGCCGCCTGCCGCGGCAGCAGCCGGCGCGACAGCTTGGCGAAGGCGCGGAGCGTCGTCTTCGACACGCTCGCCGGGCTGTAGCCGAGCGCCGCCGCCGCCTCCGCCGGCTCGTAGCCCAGGAGGTAGCGCAGGCGGATCAGCTCGCGCGTCCGCGGCGGCAGCTCGCCGACGAGCTGCGAGAGGTCGCGGCGCAGGTCGTGGAGCTCCTGGCGGCTCGCCTCGCCCGCCGGCAGCCCGTCGAGCACCCGCTGGTCGACCGCGTCGTAGACCTGTCGGCTGCGCTCGGTCCAGTAGGTGCGGCAGCAGTTGCGGACGGTGCCGACCAGCCACGAGCCCGGCGTGCGGATGCGGTCGTGCTGGTAGATGAGGGCGAGGAGCGCCTGCTGGAGGAGGTCCTCGACGTCCTCCGGCGGGATGCGGTAGCGCGAGAAGAGCGCCAGGAGGCGCGGCCGCTGGCCGTCGAGGAGCGCCTCGACCGCCCCCTCCTCGTGCCACGGACACGGCGCGCCGGCGCTCCGCTCGCTCATGCCACCGGCAGCTCGGCGAAGCCGTGGGCGGCGAGGTCGGCGTTGAGGCGGGCGATCGAGCGCTGCGTCATCTTGCGGACGCTGGCGGCGCCGTGGCCGATCCGCTCGCCGGCCTCCTGCGAGGTGCAGCCCCAGCCGAAGCGGAGCTTCAGGATCGAGCGCTGGTTCGGCTCCAGGCGGGCGAGCGCCTCGGCGAGGTCGGAGCGCAGGTCGCTCCGCTCCTGGGGCGGCGGCTGGCTCTCGGCGAGGAGGTCGAGCATCGCGTCGTCCATCGCCTCGTAGATCCTCGCCCGCCGCCGCCGCCAGTAGATGATGCAGCGGTTGCGCAGCGTGGCGGCGAGCCAGGCCTCCGGCGTGCGGACGGAGTCCCACTTGCTGATCAGGATGAGGAACGTCTCCTGCAGCAGGTCTTCCGCGTCTTCCGGCGGGATGCGGAAGTGGAAGAGCACCCGGCCGAGCTGCGGCCGGCACCGCTCGAGCAGCTTTTCGAGCTCCACCTTCGGGGACCTCGCTCGACGATCGAGTGTCGGCGGTCACCCTAACAGCCAGCGAGGCGGTTTGTCCAGGAGCGGCCGGGCCTGCCCGCCCCACCGCCGGCGCGGCCGGGTCAGCCGGCGGCGGGAGCGAGCCGGAACGGCGGCAGCTCGTTGCCCCGCGAGCGCCGCAGGTAGTCGGCCACCTGGCGGATGAGGTGCACCGACGCCGCCTCGTCGCGCGCCGCCTCCTGGAAGGCGAGGAGCGCCGCCAGCGCCTCCTGGTGCGCCTCGCGCGAGCGGAAGATCGGCAGCATCTGCTCGGCGAGCTCGCGCACCTCGCGGTGCCGCCCTTCCTGGGCGTAGACCTCGGCCAGCGCCAGGGAGACGAGCGCCACGTCGTAGGCCATGCCCTCGGCGATGAAGCCGCGGCGCACGTCCTCGAAGTGGGTCGCCGCGTGGCGCAGCCAGCCGAGCCCGGCGTAGATCCGTCCCTCGAGCCAGCGGAAGCGCAGGAGGTCGAGCCGGCCGCCGAGCAGGGAGTGGAGCGTCCGCGTCTCCTCGACGCGGTCGAGCGCCTCGCGGAACTGCCCGCTCTCGACCAGGAGCTGGAGGGAGTTGTGCTGCGCGACGAGGAGGAGCCGCGGGTCGCGGTCGAGGTCGATCAGCGGCAGGCCGCGGGCGAGGAGCTCGAGCGCGCCCTCGACGTCCTCCCGGCGCTGCGCGACCCTCGCCTTGCGCACCAGGACGCTCCCCTGGAGGTGGCGGTCGCCCGAGCGGCGCGCCAGGCGCATCGAGCGCTCGAGCAGCAGGTCGGCCTCGTCGTAGCGCTTCTGCGTCGCCGACAGCGTGGCGGCCATCATCAGCACGCGGCAGCGCTCGGCGGAATCGCCGCTCCCCCGCGCGAGGTGGCGGATCGCCTCGGCCAGCGAGTCGCGGGCCTCTGTGAGACGGCCGACGATGCGGAGCGCGTTGCCGCGCTGGGCCCAGGCGCGGGCGGCGAGGTCGGCGAGCGCCGCCGCCGAGTAGCGCTCGGCGTCCAGCCGCTCGACGCCGGCGAGGGCCAGCTCGGCGAGCTCGAGGGCGCGGCCGGCGTCGGCGACGCCCTGCTCCCGGCTGTCCTCGAGCAGCGACTCGATCAGCGCCCAGCGGCGGAACTCGGGGTCCTCGACGATCGCCCGGCGGCGCTCGGCCGCGGTCATCGCCTCGAGCCGGCCGCGCAGGGCGGGCGCCAGCCGGCGCTCGGCGGAGAACTCCCGCTCGCGGCTGGCGAGGTTGCGCACCACCCGCTCGAACACCGGCTCGTAGTCCTCCGGCCGCGGCCCCGGGGCGCCGGCGCGGCGGGCGGCGAACGGCAGCACGTTGGGCGCCAGCGGGCGGCCGCCGCCGGTCGCGGCGCGGTCCCAGTCGGCGCCCACCGCCAGCCGGCAGTCGGAACAGCCGGCGAGCAGGTGGCGCACCACCTCGCGTCCCTCCTCCGGCGAGGCCTCGCCGCGCACGAAGCGGGCGACGACCTCGCGGGACGGGTGCTCTTCGAAGGCTTCCTCGGCGCTCATGCGTCAGTCTCCATGAAGCCGACCGAGACCAGCTCACGGGTCAGCGCGGTGATGCAACGACTGGTGATCTTGCGGATGCTCGACGCCTGGTAGCCCATCTGCTCGGCGACCTCGGAGGGCCCCAGGCCGAGGACGAAGCGCAGCCGCAGGAGCTTCTGGCAGCGGGCCGGCAGCCGTCCCAGGACGCGCTCGAAGTCGTGGCACAGGTCGCGGTTCTCCTGGAGCGGCAGCTCGGGCTCGAGCAGGAGCTCGAGCAGCCCGGTCTCCATCGCGTCGAAGAAGCGCTTGCGGCGCTTGCGCCAGTACATGATGCACTTCTTGCGCAGCGTGCCGATCAGCCACGCCTCCGGGCACTGCACCTTCTCCCACTTGTAGAGGAGCGTCAGGTAGGTGTCCTGGAGGACGTCTTCGGCGTCCTCGGGCGGCACGTCGTAGCTCGCCAGCACCCGTTCGAGCGCCGGCCGCACGCGGACCAGCGTGTCGGTGATTCCTTCAGCGGCCGTCGGACGTTCCAGCACCGTCATGTCTTGCCTTCCGAGATTGAGAGTTCGCCTAGACTAGCACCCTGTGGCGCGGTTGTCTATAGCGGAAGGCAAATAAGTTTGCGCGCACCTGCCGCCGATCCCTGAAACGAGGGGAATCAGCCCTCCTCGCGACCGATCGCGCGCAGCGCGGAGAGCGGATCGATGCCGCTGTCGACCAGCTCGCGGGACAGCGCGGCGATGCAGCGGCTGGTCACCTTGCGGATGCTCGACGCCTGGTAGCCGAGCCGGTCGGCGACCTCCTGCGACTGGTAGCCCAGCCCGTAGCGCAGGCGCAGCACGTCGCGGCAGCGGCTGGGCAGCCGCGACAGCACGCGCTCCAGGTCGCGCTTGAGCGCCACCTGGCGCTGGTGCGGCGGCTGCGGCTCGGCGAGGATCTCGAGCAGCGCCCCGTCCATCGCGTCCCAGAACTGCCGCCGCCGGCTGCGCCAGTAGACGATGCAGCGGTTCTTCACCGTCGCGAGCAGCCACGCCTCGGGATGGTGGATGGAGTCCTGCTTGTAGAAGAGGTCGAGGAAGCTCTGCTGGAGCACGTCCTCGGCGTCTTCGGGCGGGATGCGGAAACGGGAGAAGAGCCGCCGCAGCTTGGGCTGCACGGCGGCGAACAGCTCCTCGATCGAGAAGGACGACTCCTGCTCGTCGAGGGCGCTCATGGCTCGAAGGCGCTCACGGGACCGGTCCGGCGGATCACGCCGCACGCTACCACCGCGCCGCACCGCTGTCCACAGCTTTTTCCGCAGCCGAGGGCGGCGGCTCGCCGGCTCGGGCGGCGGGGAACGGCCGGCGGCTCAGGCGGCCACCGCGCGCCGCAGCTCCTCGGCGCGGCGGACGTCCTCCCACGGCAGGTCGGGACGGCCGAAGTGGCCGTAGGCGGCGGTCCGGCGGTAGAGCGGCCGCGCCAGGCCGAGGTCGTCGATGATGCCGCGCGGCGAGAGCGGGAAGGTGTCGCGGATCAGCGCCACCAGCCGGTCGTGCGGCAGCCGCCCGGTGCCGAAGTCGTCGACGTGGATCGACACCGGCTCGGAGACGCCGATGGCGTAGGCGAGCTGCACCTCGAGGCGGTCGGCGAGGCCGCCGGCGACCAGGTTCTTCGCCACGTGGCGGGCCATGTAGCTCGCCGAGCGGTCGACCTTGGTCGGGTCCTTGCCCGAGAAGGCGCCGCCGCCGTGCGAGCCGACCCCGCCGTAGGTGTCGACGATGATCTTGCGCCCGGTCAGGCCGCAATCGCCCTGCGGCCCGCCGACCACGAAGCGGCCGGTCGGGTTGACGTGGTAGACGGTGGCGTCGTCGAGCAGCTCGGAGGGCACCACCGGGCGCACGATCTTCTCGATCACCGTGCGCCGGATCTCCTCCTTCGACACCTCGGCGCCGTGCTGGGTGGAGACGACGACGGTGTGCACCCGCGCCGGCCGGTCGTCGTGGTACTCGACGGTCACCTGGCTCTTGCCGTCCGGCCGCAGCCACTCGACCTCGCCGGCGCGGCGCGCCTCGGCGAGCCGGCGGGTCAGCGCATGGGCGAGGGTGATCGGCAGCGGCATCAGCTCGGGGGTCTCGCGGCAGGCGTAGCCGATCATCAGCCCCTGGTCGCCGGCGCCGCCGGTGTCCACCCCCATCGCGATGTCCGGCGACTGGCGGTCGAGCGCCGAGAGCACCGAGCAGGTGTTGCCGTCGAAGCCGAGCTCCGGCCGGTCGTAGCCGATGTCGCGCACCACCTGGCGCGCGATGCCCGGGAAGTCGACGCGGGCGCCGGTGGTGATCTCGCCGGCGAGGAGCACCATGCCGGTGGTCACCAGCGTCTCGCAGGCGACGCGGCCGCGCGGGTCCTGCTCGAGCACCGCGTCGAGCACGGCGTCGGAGATCTGATCGGCGACCTTGTCCGGATGTCCCTCGGTGACGGACTCGGAGGTGAACAGGCGGATCTTCTGCGGCATGGCGAGGTCCTTGGCGGCGGCGGGGCGCCGGGGTGGAAAGGGTCAGCGTTCGGCGGCGGGATGGTAGCAGACGGAGGATGGTTCGGGGCGGCCGCCCGGCGGACGGTCTCAGCGCGGCGGATCGGGCCGCGAGCCGGGCTTCTCCACCGGCTGGCCGGCGGCGCAGAGCGGGCACTCCTCCGTCGTCCAGGTCGGCAGGTCGAGGCGGGCGAGGGCGACGAACGGCGCGTCGAACGGAGCGCCGCCGCTGCGGTCGAGGATCGCTCCGACGGCGACGGCACGGGCGCCGGCGGCGGCGGCGAGGTCGATCGTCTCCCGGGTCGATTTCCCGGTGGTCACCACGTCCTCGACGACCACCAGCCGCTCGCCCGGCGCGAGCGCGAAGCCGCGGCGGAGCGCCATCGCGCCGTCCGCCGCCCGCTCGGTGAAGCGGAACGGCACGCCCAGCGCCGCCGCCGTCTCGTGGCCGATCAGCAGTCCGCCCATCGCCGGGGCGAGCACCGAGTCCGGGGCGGCGCCCAGCCGCGCGACGAGCGCCGCCGCCAGCGCCTCGCCGGCGCGCCGCGCCCGCCGCGGGTCCTCGAGCAGCCCGGCGCACTGCACGTAGGCCGGGCTGTGGAGCCCCGACGACAGCCGGAAGTGGCCGCGGGTCAGCGCCCGCGACGCCTCGAGCTCGGCCAGCCAGCCGGCGGAAGCGCTCCCCTCCCCCGCCGTCATCCTTCCTCCCGCCGGATCTCGTACTGGTCGAGCTTCTTGTAGAGGTTCGAGCGGGGCGTGTCGATCGCCTGCGCCGTCTGGGTGACGTTCCAGTCGTTCTCCTCCAGCTTGCGGAGGATGAAGAGGCGCTCGGCGGTCTCGCGGAAGTCGCGCAGCGTCTTGGCGGAGAGCGCCGCGCTGCCGAGGTCGGGACGGGCCCCGCCGGCGGCGGCGAGCACGTCGTTCTTGCCGATCGTCTCGCCGCCGGTGAGGATCAGCAGCCGCTCGACTAGGTTCTTGAGCTCCCGCACGTTGCCGCGCCAGGGCAGCGACGCCAGGAGCTCCAGCGCCTCGGGCTCGATCTCCCGCGGCCGGTAGTTGTTCTGTGCCGCGTAGCGCCGCACGAAGTAGTCGACGAGGAGCGGCACGTCTTCCAGCCGCTCGCGGAGCGGCGGCGTGCGGATCGGCACCACGTTGAGGCGGTAGAAGAGGTCCTCGCGGAAGCGGCCGGCGGCGATCTCGTCCTCGAGGTTGCGGTTGGTCGCCGCGATCACCCGCACGTCGACCCGCACCGTGCGCTCGGCGCCCACCGGCTCGACCTCCCCGTTCTGCAGGACGCGCAGCACCTTGGCCTGGGCGCGCGCCGACAGGTCGCCGATCTCGTCGAGGAAGATGGTGCCGCCGTCGGCGCTGACGAACTTCCCGGTCTGCCGCCGCACGGCGCCGGTGAAGCTCCCCTTCTCGTGGCCGAAGAGCTCGGACTCGATCAGCTCTTCGGGGATCGCCGCGCAGTTGACCTGCACCAGCGTCCGGCCGGCGCGCGGCGAGCGCTTGTGGATGGCGCGGGCGACCAGCTCCTTGCCGGTGCCGCTCTCGCCGGTGACCAGCACCGTCGCCGGGGTCGGCGCGGCGCGCTCGATCGTCTCGCGCAGCTTGCGCATCGGCGGCGACGAGCCGATCAGCTCGTCGGCCTCGTGGCGGAGCGAGCGGTTCTCGCTCGCCAGGCGGTGGCTCTCGACGGCGTTCCGCAGCGACAGAAGCACCCGCTCGCGCTGGAGCGGCTTCTCGAAGAAGTCGAAGGCGCCGCGGCGGGTGGCCTCGACGGCGGTCGGCACGTCGGCGTGGCCGGAGATCACCAGCACCGGCACTTCGATCCCCCGCTCGCCGAGCTGGCGGAGGACCTCGAGGCCGTCCATCTCGGGCATCTTGACGTCGAGCACGATGGCGTCCGGGGTGTGCTCGCCGGCCTTGATCAGCGCTTGGCGGCCGGAGGCGGCCTCGTCGACGCGGTAGCCCTCGTACTCGAGGACCATGCGCAGGCTGTCGCGGATGGCGGCCTCGTCGTCGACGACGAGGACGGAGGCGCGGTACGCGGAGGAGGGCTCGGCCACGGGGGGAGTCTAGCGGATGGGTGACCTATGGGGAGGACGGTGGCGGGTGAGTGCGGGCGAGGGGCCGCCCCGCCGGCTCTCGGGAGTGCACGGCCAAGCGGAAGACCGCCCCCGGGCCGGCGGGAGGAGACGAAAAACAGAGGATGAATGGGGATCAGGCGATCTCGCCCAGAGGGCGGATCGAGTCGACCTCGGACTCGGGGACGACGAGGCGGCGGTGGCGGGGCCAGACGCCGTACCGGGCGGCGCGGGCGAGCCACTCCTGCTTGGAGGG
>DATABP010000135.1:0-2556 GCA_036259515.1 Thermoanaerobaculia bacterium
CCCGCCGCGGTCCCCCGCGAACCGGCTGATAGGCTGGACCTCCATGGGCGAGCGGGCGAGGACGCTCCGAGACCGGGTCCGCGACCGCTGGCGCGCCCTCGAGGTGCTGCTCGCCCGGCGGTTCGGCCTCGCCACCCGCGAGGACCGGGTCTTCTACCTGCTGATCGGCGCCGTCGGCGTCATCGCCGGGCTGGTCGGCACCCTCCTCCACCGGCTGATCGACGGCGTCCGCCGCTGGCTCTGGGGCGGCGAGGACCTGCTCGACGCCGTCGCCGCCGTGCCGGCGTGGTTGGTGATCGCCGCGCCGGCCGCCGGCGGCCTGGTCGTCGGGCTGGTGTTCCTGCTGTCGCGCGGCGTCGGGCGCGGCACCGGGATGTCCTACCTCATCGAATCGGTGCTGCTCCACGGCGGGCGCATCCCGCCGGCGCCGGTGATCGCCAACGCGGCGGCGGCGGTGTTCACCGTCGGCGCCGGCGGCTCGCTCGGCCGCGAGGGGCCGATGATCCGCCTCGGCGCGATGATCTCCACCTGGCTCGCCTCGCGGCTCGGCCTCGGGCCGCACCGGGTGAAGATCCTCCTCGGCTGCGGCGCCGCCGCCGGCCTCGCCGCCGCCTACAACGTGCCGATCGGCGGCGCGCTCTTCGCGATGGAGGTGATCCTCGGCAACTTCGCGCTCGAGATCTTCGGCCCGATCGTCGCCTCGTCGGTGATCTCGACCCTGATCTCGCGCGGCATCGCGGGCGACGCCCAGCGCTACGAGGCGCTCGGCCACACCCTGGTCACCGGCTGGGAGCTCCTCGCCTACGCCGGGCTGGGGATCGTCGGCGGCCTGGTGTCGGTGATCTTCGTGCGCACCGTGCGCATGGCCAAGCGGGCGTTCGGGGCGGTGCCGCTCCCCGGCTGGACGAAGCCGATGCTGGGGATGGCGCTCCTCGGCGCCCTCGGCGTCTCGTTGCCGCAGGTGCTGGGCGGCGGCCACGACACGATCTACGCCGCGGTGGGCGGCCAGCTCCCGCTCCAGGTGCTGGCGCTCCTCGCCGCCGGCAAGCTGATCGCCACCGGTCTGACCGCCGGCAGCGGCAACGCCGGCGGCCTGTTCACGCCGTCGCTCTTCTTCGGCGCGCTGGCCGGCGGCGCCTACGGCACGGTGGTGCACGACCTCTGGCCGGTGGCGACCGGCGGCCCCGGCGGCTACGCGGTGGTCGGCATGGCGGCGATCACCGCCGGCACCAGCCACGCGCCGATCTCGGCGATCCTCATCCTCTTCGAGCTGACCGGCAACTACGGGCTGATCATGCCGCTGATGGTCGCCTCCATCCTCGCCAGCCTCACCGCCCGCCGCCTCAACCGCTACTCGATGTACACCGAGGGCCTGGAGGCGCGCGGCATCGACACCTCGTGGCGGATGGAGGAGGCGGTGCTCGCCGGCCTCGAGGTGCGCGACCTGGTGCGCGCCGACGCCGACGTCCTCTCCCCCGGCGAGCCCTACGCCAAGGTGGTCGACCGCTTCCTCACCGCGCGCCGGCAGCGCCTCTTCGTCGCCGGCCCGGACGGCACGCTCCTCGGCGCCGTCAACCTCCACGACATCAAGGGCGCGCTCTCCGACCCCGAGCGGCTGACCGCGGTGGTCGCCCACGACCTGATGGTGCCGGCCGACCGGGTGGTGCGCGTCGACGACCGCCTGCACCGCGCCGCCGAGTACTTCGCCCACAGCGACTTCGAGCGCCTGCCGGTGGTCGACGCCGAGGGCCGCATGCGCGGCCTCCTCGCCAAGCGCGACCTCCTGGCGATCTACGCCCAGGAGGTCCTCGGCCGCCCCGCGATGCTCGCCACCTTCGTCTCCAACGCCGCCGAGGGCCCCCGCCGCGACTACGTCGAGCTGCCGCCGGACTTCGCCCTCCGCTCGGTGCCGCTCCCCCCCGGCCTCGCCGGCCTCACCCTCGCCGAGGCCCGGCTGCCGCAGACCCTCGGCGCCCGCGTGCTCGAGATCCAGCGCCGCGGCCCGGCGGGCGAGGAGCGCCTCATCCCCGGCGGCGACACGCGGCTGGAGGCCGGCGACCGGCTGCTGCTGCTGGGCCCCGAGGCGACGCTGGAGAGGTTGGAGAAGGGGGAGCTGCGGCTCGACGAGGCGGACCGGCACGCGGCGATCGATTGACTCCGGCCCGCGAGGGGTCATCGAGATCGGCGTTTTCTACGGCGCGCGGCGTTCGTCACCCCTACGAAGAGGACGAACTTGCAATTCGTCGCCTTCTCATCGCCTGAGAACGCGACGAACGCGAGGAACGAGCCGTTCGCAGCGCCTGAGAACGCGTCGATCGCCGCCGATGGGGCGTTCTCGGCGCCCGAGAACGGGGGTCGAGAGGGCGAGAGAGGCGTTCGCAGGCCCTGAGAACGGCCTGTCGGCAGAGAACGCCGCGTTCTCACCCGCCGAGAAGGCGACGCATCGCGCGGTCGTCGCGTTCTCACCCGCCGAGAGGGCGACGAACGGTTCGGACGGCGTGCAGCGGTGGGTTCGACGGGGCCCGTCGACTGCTACGCTGGGTGGAGCCGATGCAC
>DATABP010000136.1:0-4189 GCA_036259515.1 Thermoanaerobaculia bacterium
CCAGCGCGTCGGCCAGCTCGGCGCGGTAGGCGGCGTCCTGGAGGCGCCGCTCCTCGTCGGGGTTGGAGAGGAAGCCGACCTCGACCAGCACCGCCGGCATCGCCGCCCCCATCAGCACCAGGAAGGGCGCCTGCTTGACGCCGCGGTCGCGCAGGCCGAGGGTCGAGTTCAGCTCGCCCTGGATCAGCTTGGCGAGCCGCTGGCTCTCGGAGAGGAAGTGGTTCTGGGCGAGGTCCCAGAGCATGAGCTGGAGGTCGTAGAGCGGGTCGTCGCCGGCCGCGGCGCCCGCCGCCGGCGCCGCGCCGCCGGGGCGGTTCTCCTCCGCCGCCGAGCGCGCCGCCCGCTCGTCGGAGGCGGCGGTGGAGAGGAAGTAGGTCTCCGCCCCGTGCGCCGTCGGCCCGAAGGCGGAGTTCAGGTGCAGCGAGAGGAAGAGGTCCGCCTTGTTCTGGTTGGCGATCGCGGTGCGCGTCTCGTGCGGCAGGTTGGCGTCCTCGTCGCGGGTGAGGACGACGCGCACCGGCAGCGCCGCCTCGAGCCGCGCCGCCAGCGTGCGGGCGAGCGCCAGGGTGAGGTCCTTCTCGGCGACGCCGGAGGGGCCGATGGCGCCGGTCTCGCTGCCGCCGTGGCCGGGGTCGAGGACGATCACCCGGATCCCCGTGGGCGGCTCCGGCGGCTCGAGCGCCGGCGGCTCCGGCTCGCCGGCCGCCACCCCGGCGCCGCGGTGGACGTCGAACACCAGCCGGAACGGGCTCTCCAGGGTGTAGCTCTCGACCGCCGCGCCGGGGGCGAGCCGCAGCACGATCCGCTCGCCGGCGATCTCGATCGCCTCGACCAGCGGGTCGTCCACCGGCCGCGGCCGCAGCGACTCGACGCGGTCGCCGCCCGCGAGCTCGACGACCACGCTCGCCCCCCGCTCCTCGATCTCGAAGCGGGGCCGGGCGGGGAACTGGAGCACCACCGTCGTCACCCCCTGGAGGTGGACGGCGTCGGTCGACACCGCGAGGGTGCGGCCGTCGCGGCGGCTGGCGGTCAGCCGGCCGGCGTCGAGCGAGGTCGTCCAGCCGCCGAAGCGGGCGTAGACGCGCTCGAAGAAGTCCGCCGGCACGTAGATCGCGCCGCCGACCACCTGCGGCGCCCGCGACAGCGGCAGCACCTCGGTGCCGACGGCGAGCGCCGACGAATCCGGCCCGAAGAGCACCCTCTCCTCCCCGAAGGCGAGCGACCAGCTCCCGCCGGGGTGCTCCTCGAGCGTGCCGCCGAGACGGCGGGCGACCGGCGCCAGCGCGGCGAGGGTGGCGCCGTCGGCGACGACGGTGGGGACGGCGATCTCGACGCTGTCGGAGGCGGCGTCGGGGGGCGGCGCGGAGGGCCGCTGCGCCTGGCTCGCCAGCGCGACCGCCAGGAGCGCGACGAGCGGCAGGAAGGCGGCGAGCCGCGGCCGGGTACGGCGCATCACGCGGCGGAGGATAGCACCGGCGCCGGGGCGACTCGGCCCGCCGGCACCGCCGCTCCGGCTATGCTTGGCTCGCCCGGCGGCCGCGCCAGCGCGCCGCCGTCCCAACTCGCGCAGAGGAGGCAGATCCATGGACATCCGAGAGACCCGCGTCGTGCTGCGGGCGAAGCGCTTCGAGCGCACCGCCGTCTTCTACGAGGAGGTGCTCGGCTTCCCGCGGCTCGCCGACTGGAGCCGCGACGACGGCCGCGGCGCCCGCTTCCAGGCCGGCGACACGGTGATCGAGGTGCTCGGCCGCGGCAAGGCGGGCGAGGCCGGGCGCGAGCTCGACGAGACCTACGACTACCAGGGCCCCGAGCACAAGCTGTCGCTGGAGCTGGTGGTGCCCTCGGCGGAGAAGGTCTACGAGGAGCTGATGCTGCGCGACAAGAACATCCCCGGCGGCCTGACCCGCGCCGCCGACGGCGCGCTGGCGTTCACGACCCACGACCCGGACGGGGTGACGCTGATCTTCCGCGAGGGCGAGGACCTCGCCGCCGAGCGCGAGCGCGAGCTGACCCACCGCACCGGGCACGGCGCCGAGCAGGAGCACGGCGGCACGCTCGGCGAGGAGGAGTGGGGCGACCTCGGGCGGACGCGGGCGGCCGAGGCGGAGCGCGGCCGGTGACCGCCGCCGGGGCCGGTACGGCCGCCGACCCGGCCGCGCTCGGTCCGCTCGGCCAGATCGCCGTCACCGTCGGCGACCTCGACGCGATGGTCGCCTTCTACCGCGACGTCCTCGGCTTGCGGTTCCTCTTCGCCGCGCCGCCGCAGATGGCCTTCTTCGACCTCGGCGGCGTGCGCCTCCTCCTGGGACGGGGCCAGCCCGGCCACGCCGAGCACCGCGGCTCGATCCTCTACTTCCGCGTCGGCTCGATCGACGCCGCCCACCGCCGGCTGGCCGACCACGGCGTCGCCTTCCACCAGCCGCCGCGCAAGGCGCACGAGGACCCCCGCCACGAGCTGTGGCTGGCCTCGTTCCCCGACCCGGAGGGGAACATGATCGAGCTGATGGAGGAGCGGGCGAAGCCGAGCGCCGGGTAGCGACGGCTCACGTCCCGCGCTGGATCAGCGGGCGCAACCGGCGCGCCAGGCGCTGGAGCGCGAAGGGGACCGGCCCCATCGCCCGCCGCGCGTCCGCCGTCGCCCGCGAGCCGGCGCGGGCCAGCGTGCTCTCCATCTCGGCGGCGCCGCGGACCAGCGGCCCGAGCCGCGGCGCGCGTTCGCCGAGCGCCGCCGGCAGCTCGCCCCTCGCCTCGCGGAGGAGCAGCTCCTCGACGCGACGGGCGAGGAGGCGCGGCGCCGCCGCCCACAGGGCGCGGAAGGCGACGTGCCCGGTCGAGTCGACCAGGTAGACCGCGTTCGGCAGCGGCCGGTAGGCGCGGTGGACGGTGCCGGCGAGGTCGTCGACCGCCACCGTCCACGGCCGCGGCTCGCGCTCCACCCAGTCGCGGGCGTGGCGCAGCTTCTGCTCGAAGCTCTCGTGCCGCGGGTAGCGCTCGCCGGGGTGCGCCTCGCGCACGTAGACGGTGACCATCTCGATGCGGTCGCCGTGCTCGCGCCACAGGCGGAGGAGCCCCGGCCGGGCGGCGGCGGCCATCGGGCAGGTGATCGAGCCGAGCTCGAGGAGCACCGGGCGCAGGCCGCGGCAGTCGGCGAGGCGGAAGCCCTCGCCGGTCAGGGTCGGCAGCTCGATCGGCGGCGCCGGGTCGCCCGGCCGCGGGCCGCCGCCGAAGCTCATCGCGCGGGCGATCGACCGCCGCTCGAACGCCGGGTAGTTGTAGCCCTCGCTGCCGTCGTCGCCGCCCATCCGGGGCACCTCCGTCGCCGGTGAATCGACCCTGCGGTGGGCTGCAAGCGGCGGGCCGCGGCGGCGGCGCGCTGGACACCACGCGAACGATCGTGCTATTCTCGCCGGCGATGAGCAAGGGCGACGAGACGCGGGCGGCGATCCTCGACCGCGCGGTGGCCGAGGCGAGCCGGCTGGGGCTGGCCGGGCTGACCCTCGGCAGCCTGGCGCGGCAGACCGGGCTGTCGAAGAGCGGCCTCTTCGCCCACTTCGGCTCGAAGGAGGACCTCGAGCTGGCGGTGCTCGCAGCCGGCGTCGAGCGCTTCGTCGCCCGGGTGATGGCGCCGGCGTTCAAGGCGCCGCGCGGGCTGCCGCGCATCGAGGCGCTGTTCGAGGGCTGGCTCGCCTGGCACCGGGCGCCGGACCTCCCCGGCGGCTGCCTCTTCGTCGGCCTCGCCAACGAGCTCGACGACCGCCCCGGGCCGCTGCGCGACCGGCTGGTCGCCTACCAGCGCGACTGGATCGAGACGCTCGCCACCGCGGCGCGAATCGCCGTCGCCGAGGGGCACTTCCGGGCCGACCTCGACTGCGAGCAGTTCGCCTACGACTTCTACTCGATCGAGCTGGCCTACCACCACTTCCACCGCCTGCTGCGCGATCCCGACGCCGAGCGCCGGGCGCGCAACGCCTTCGCCGAGCTGGTCACCCTGGCGCGCGCGGCGAGCGCCTGACCCGAGCCCAACCCGGAGGAGCCATGCCTTCGCGCCCCGACGACGCCCTTGCCATCCCGAAAAAAAGCACGTCCGTGCGATTGTGGGCGGGCGCCCTGCGCGCCACCGCCGCCGTGGCGCCCGAGCTCGCCGCCGCCGGCCTGGTGGCGCCCTTCCGCCACAGCCGCCGCTTACCGC
>DATABP010000137.1:0-3264 GCA_036259515.1 Thermoanaerobaculia bacterium
GAGCGGGTGCCGGACGGGCAGGTCGCCGTCCTCCCCGGCGCCGGCGGCGAGCCGCCGCGGGTCTGGGAGGCGGGATGGCACTGGCGGCTCCCGTGGGCGGCCGAGCCGCTGCGGCTGCCGCGGCGGCCGGTGGCGCTGGAGCGGGCGGTCGAGCTGTCCACCGCCGAGGGGGCCACGCTCCGCTTCGAGGTCGCCGGGCGCTTCGCCGTCGAGGCGGGGCGGGAGGGCGACTGGCTGGCCGCCGCCGGCGAAGCGCCGTTCCTCGACGGGCTCGGCCGGGTGGTCGGCGACGCGCTCGGCGAGATCGTCCGCGGGCTCGATCCGGCGGAGGTCTTCGCCTCCGGCGCCGAGGCGAGGCTGACCGCCGCCGCCGCCCGCGCGCTCGCCGCCGCCGGGGTGGCGGCCGGCGAGCTGGCGGTCACCGCGCCGCCGGAGTCGAACCCGGTGGCCGCCGCGGTGGTGCGCAACCGGGTGGCGGGGCTGGCGCGGCCGACCGGGCAGAAGGTGCTGGTGGTCGGCTGGGACGGCGCCGACTGGCTGATGATCCGGCCGCTGCTCGAGGCCGGGCGTCTCCCCAACCTGGCGAGGCTGGTCGCCGGCGGCGTCTCGGGCGAGCTGCGCTCGGAGCCGCCGCTCCTCTCCCCGCTCCTGTGGACGACGATCGCCACCGGCAAGCCGGCCACCGAGCACGGCATCGCCGACTTCCTGGTCCGCGATCCCGAGAGCGGCCAGATGGTGCCGATCAGCTCGACCTACCGCAAGGTCCACGCGCTGTGGACGCTGCTCCCCACCTTCGACCTGCGGAGCGACGTGGTCGGCTGGTGGGCGACCTGGCCGGCGGAGCCGGTGGTCGGCACGATGGTCACCGACCGCGTCGCCTACCAGCTCTTCGACTACGAGGACTCGGGCGACCCGGCGGGGAAGGTCCACCCCGCGTCGGCCTGGGAGGCGGTCGCCGGGCGGCTGGTCGGCGCCGAGGAGGTGGGCTGGGAGGAGGTGCGCCGCTTCGTCGACGTCGACCGCGCCGACTTCGAGCGCCGCTGGAGCGCGCTGCCGCCCGAGCGCCGCCAGGAGGACCCGGTCAACCACCTGCGGAAGATCCTGGCGACGACCCGGAGCTACCACCAGGTCGCGCTGTCGCTCCTCGAGCGGCAGGCGGACCTGACGATGGTCTACTACGAGGGCACCGACACCGTCGGCCACCTCTTCGCCCGCTACCTGCCGCCGCGGCTGCCGGACGTGCCGGCGGCCGACGTCGAGCGCTTCGGCGGCGCGCTGCCGGCCTTCTACGAGCACGCCGACCGGCTCTTGGGCGAGCTGATCGCGGCGGCGGGCGACGACACGGTGGTGGTGCTGGTCTCCGACCACGGCTTCTTCACCGGCGAGGCGCGGCCGGAGACCGATCCCTCCGACTTCACCGCCGGCGCTCCGCAGTGGCACCGCCTCTACGGCGTGATCGCCGCCGACGGGCCGGGGATCGACCGCCGCGAGGTGGAGGGCGCGACGATCTTCGACGTCGCCCCGACGGTGCTCGCGCTCCTCGGCCTCCCGGTGCCGGACGACATGCCGGGCCGTCCGCTCGACGCGCTGCTGCCGGCCGCCGCCCGCGAGAGCCGCGGCGCGGTCGGCCGGCTCGCCAGCTTCGAGGTGCTGCCGCGCAGCCGGCCGGAGGCTGTGGAGGGCGGCGGCGCCGACGACGAGGAGCGCCTGCGCGAGCTGGTGGCGCTCGGCTACATCTCGGCGGCGGCGCTCGAAGATCGCGGCGGCGACGGCGGCGGGAACGGCGCCCGGGGCGGCGGCGCCCCCGCGGCGGCGGCCCCCGCCGGCGGCGACCTCGAGGCGGTGGCCACCGAGGCCTACAACCTCGGCCGCATCCACCAGGAGGCCGGCCGGCTGGAGCAGGCGAAGGCGCAGTACCGGACCGCCATCGAGCGCCTGCCCTCCTTCGGCCACGCCTACGCCAGCCTGTCCCAGGTCGAGGCGATCGAGGGCGACCACGCCGCGGCCTTCGACTGGCTGGTGCGCGGCTTCCGGAGCAGCGGCAACCTGCCGCAGGCGGCGCTGACCGGGCTGATCGACGAGGCGGCGCAGGCCGGCCGGCTCGCCGAGGCCGAGCGGGTGCTGGCGCAGCTCGGCGAGCGCCACCGCCTCGACAGCGCCTACCACGCCGCGGTCGGCCTCCTGCGCGAGAAGCAGGGGCGGGCGGACGAGGCGCTCGCCGCCTACGAGCGGGCGCTCGCCATCGACCCGCTCGACCAGCTCTCGGTGGAGCAGAAGGTGGCGCTCCTGCGCCGCGCCGGCCGCGCCGACGAGGCGCGCCGCTTCTTCGCCGCCACCCGCGGCCGGGTCGGCGGGTCGGTGTCGGCGATGAACCAGCTCGCCGTCGTCGCCCTGCGCCAGGGCTGGCCGGACGAGGCCGAGCCGCTCCTCCGACGGGTGTTGGAGAGCGACCCCGGCAACGCCGGCGTGCTCGCCAACCTCGCCGCCGCGCTCGCCCAGCAGGGGAAGACGGCGGAGGCGGCGGCGACGATGCGGCGGGCGGTCGAGCGCGACCCAAGCAACGCGCGGAACCACTACAACCTGGGCGCCATGCTCGCCGAGCAGGGCCGCCCCGCCGAGGCGCTCGCCGCCTTCGAGCAGGCGATCGCCCACGGGCTGCGCTCGCCGCGCGTGCACGTGGCGGCGGCGAAGATGCGCTTCCGGCTCGGCGACCCGGCGGCGGCGGAGCGCGAGCTGGAGCGGGCGCTCGCCGTCGACCCCGGCGACGCCGAGGCGCGCCAGCTCCTCGCCGTGCTGCGCCAGGGCGGCTGAGAGCTTCGCGAGCGCCGCGCGGCGTGTAAGCTCGGCGGCGGACGCTCCCGATCGCGGTGGCCCGCGCAGGCTCTGCGGCCGCCGCTCCGGCGGGGCGCCAGGAGTGTCGTCGATGTCGCCGTCCGCCGCCCGCACCCGCTCCGCCCTCGTCCTCGCGCTCGTCGCCCCCTTCCTCACCGCCGGAGCGCAGGAGCCGCCGGCCGCGCCGCCGTCGCCCGAGACCTTCTTCGGCCGCTCGCAGGTCACCGCCGTCGACCTGGTCATCGAGGTGCGCGACGCCGAGGGGCGGGTGCCGGCGGACCTCTCGCCGGCCGACTTCGCGGTCACCGAGGACGGCGAGCCGGTGCCGGTGGTCGGGCTCGAGCTCCAGGCCGGCGGCGCGGCGGCCGGCGGCGGCGCGGGCGAGGCGGGAGCGCCGCGCCTGGACGCCTCCGCCGCCCCCGCCGCCGAGTG
>DATABP010000138.1:0-2026 GCA_036259515.1 Thermoanaerobaculia bacterium
CCTCCCGACCGCGCCGAGACGGTCGCCGCGGCGAGCGTGCTGGTGGTCGCCCCGCACCCGGACGACGAGGTGCTCGGCTGCGGCGGGCTGCTCGTCGGCCTGGTCGAGCGGGGCGCCGCGGTGCGGGTGGTCTTCCTCACCGACGGCGGCGGCGACGCGGAGGGCGAGGCGCGCGCCGCCTACGTGGCGCGGCGGCGGGAGGAGGCGGCGGCGGTGGCCGGCCTCCTCGGCTTCGCCGGCGTCGAGCACGTCGGCCTGCCCGACGGCGCGCTCGACCGGCACCTCGACGAGGCCGCCGCCGCGCTCCGCCGGGCGCTCCTCGCGCAGCGGCCGGAGCTGCTCCTCGTCCCCTCGCCGCTCGAGGCGAGCCGCGACCACCGGGCCGCCTTCGCCGCCCTCCACCGCCTGCTGGCGCCGCTCCGGCCGGGCGATCCGGCCCGCGCCGGCGAGCCGCTCGCCCAGGCGGCGGCCGGCCTCCGCGTTCTCGTCTACGAGGTCAACCGCCCCGCCTACCCCGACCTCCTGGTCGACGTCTCCGCCGCCGTGCCGCGGCTGGCCGAGGCGATGGAGCTCTACGCCAGCCAGCGCGAGCGGCTCGGCTACTGGCGCGCCGCCCTCGGCCTCAAGCGCTACCGCACGCTGACCCTGGGGAGCGACCTCGACGGCCCCGACGCGGCGGAGGGCTTCCGCCGCCTCGCCGCGGCGGACTTCGCCACCCGCAGCCCGGCGCAGCTCGTCGCCGCGCTGGGCGGCGTGCCGGAGCTCCACGCGGTGCGCGAGGGACCGCGCATCTCGGTGATCGTCCGCACCCGCGACCGCCCCGCCCTCCTCGCCGAGGCGCTCGCCAGCCTCGCCGCCGGCACCTATCGCAACGCCGAGGTGGTGCTGGTCAACGACGGCGGGGCGCCGCCGGCGGTGCCCGACGAATATCCGCTGCCGGTGGTGCGCGTCGACCTGCCGGAGAACCGCGGCCGGGCGGCGGCGGCCGAGGCCGGCGTGCGGGCCGCGGGCGGCGACTGGATCGCCTTCCTCGACGACGACGACCTCGCCGCCCCCGAGCACCTGGCCACCCTCGCCGAGCTGGCCGGCGCCGCCGGGGTGCGCGTGGCCTACACCGACGCCGCGGTCGCCGTCTACGAGCTGGCCGGCCCGGGCGAGGACGCCCCGGAGGCGCCCGGCGGCTGGGTGTGCCGCGAGCGCCGGCTGCCCTACAGCCGCGACTTCGACCCCGACCTCCTGCTGCTCGACAACTACGTCCCGTTCAACACGATCCTCGTCGAGCGCGCGCTCCTCGCCGAGGCGGGTCCGTTCGACGAGAGCTTCGACTTCTTCGAGGACTGGGACCTCCTCATCCGCCTCGCCGCGCTGGCGCCGTTCCACCACCTGCCGCGGGTCACTTGCGAGTACCGCCACTTCCGCGGCGCCGGCCACCACGTGCTCGGCGCGGCGCCGCGGCAGCGCGCCGACTTCCTGGCGATGAAGGCGCGGGTGCTCGCCAAGCACGTGGCGCGGATCGCCCCGGAGGTGCTGGCGCGCGCCGTGGATACTCTGCGCACCGAGGCGGTCGACGCCGCCGAGGCCGCCGCCGCCGCCCGCCGCGAGGCGGAGGACGCCCGCCGGCGCCACGAGGGGGAGCTCGTCGCCCTGCGCGAGGAGCGCCTGCGGCTGCTCGACGACGAGCGCCGGCAGACGGCCGCGCTGGCCGACCACGACCGGCAGTTCGAGCGCATGTTCGCCGAGGAGGCCGAGCTGCGGCGGGTGGTCGCCGACCAGGAGGACCACCTGCGGCGCACCTACGCCGAGATCGAGCGGCTGGGGGGCGTCATCCGCGACATGGAGGCCACTCGCGCCTGGCGCCTCCACCAGCGGCTCAGCCGCCGGCCGGGGCGGTAGGCGGACCGGGGGATGAGGCGCGTCGCGCTGGTGTCGTCCGAGCCGATCCGCGAGCGGATGGCGGGGATCGGCATCCGCTACCTCGAGCTGGCGCGGCGCCTGCCGGCGGTGGCGGGGGTGGAGACGGTGCTCG
>DATABP010000139.1:0-8105 GCA_036259515.1 Thermoanaerobaculia bacterium
GCGCTGGCGCAGGCGCCCGAGAGGAGCGACGTCCGCGTCGCCTACGCCAACGTGCTCGCCGCCGCCGGGCGGCACGACGAGGCGCTGGTCGAGCTCGGCAGGGTGATCGAGGAGGTGCCGGACCACGGCCCGGCGCGGCGCGCCGAGATCGCGCTCCTGGTGCTCACCGGCCGCCACGGCCACGCCCGGGTGCGGCTCAACGAGGCGCTGTCGCGCTTCACCCGCGACCGCGGGCTGGCGCTCACCCAGGCGCGGCTCCTGTCCGCCACTCCCGACCGCCGGGTGCGCGACGGCGCCCTGGCGCTCGAGGTGGCGCGCCGCATCCGCGAGCAGGAGGACGACTTCCTCGCCCGCGACACGCTGGCGATGGCGCTCGCCGAGAGCGGCCGCACCGGCGAGGCCGCCGAGGTGCAGCGCACGGTGCTCGCCGAGGCGGAGCGCTCCGGCGACGAGGCGCTCGCCCGCCACATGCGCGCCAAGCTCGACGCCTACCTCGCCGGCCGCGCCTGGACGGCGCCCGACCCCGAGGAGCTCCTCGCCCTCGGCCTGCCGGGCGCCTAGCCGCCGGCGGCGCCGGGGACGCCGGAGGCGGTCGTCGCCGGGCGCGCCAGGAGGTCGCCGTATTCCGGGTGGCGCTCGACCCAGCGCTCGACGTAGGGGCAGGTGGCGATCACCCCCTTGTCGTGGTGACGCGCCCAGTCGAGCGCGTGCTGCACCACCCGGCCGGCCAGCCCCTCGCCGCGCAGCTCGTCGGAGACGAAGGTGCGGGTGAGGTCGAGGGTGTCGCCGCCGTCGGCGAGCTCGTAGTCGAGCACCGCCTCGCCGCGCTCGACCTGGGCGGCGAAGCGGCGGCGGGCGGGGTCGTGGTCGATCTTGGTCGTCATTGCGGCCTCCTCGGGCGTCGCCCGCCCTCGCCGACCCGGCGGCGAGAGGCGGTGCGGCCCCTGCACCGGCGGCTTCAAGCGACGTGCCACGGCGGCGAGCGGCGCCGCCGTGCCGCGCCGCGCCGCTCGCCGACACTTTCATAGTCAGGAGCCGATCTCTTGCCCGCCCTCCCGGCGGGCGCGTCCCCCCCATGCCCTCGCCCTCGCTCCCCGACCGCCCGCCTCCCGGCCGCATCGCACCGGCGGTGATGGCGCTCGCCTTCGGCCTCTTCGGCGCGCTGTGGATCGCGGCGTCCGACCTGGTGCTCGGCCGGCTGGTCGAGGACCCCGAGCGGCTGACGCTGCTCCAGTCGGCCAAGGGGCTCGGCTTCGTCCTCGCCGGCGCCTTCTTCGTCTACCTGGTGGCGCGCAGCGAGCGGCCCACCGCGCCGGCGCCCGACCTCGATCGGCTCCGCGCCCTCGACCACGCCATCGCCTCGAGCCACGACCTGCCGCTGGTCCTCGGCGTGCTGCTCGACCACGCGGTGGCGCAGCTCGGCGCCGACGCCGCCGCCATCCTGCTGGTCGACCGCGGCGGCACGCTGGTCGAGGCCGACGCTCGGGGCCTCCGCCGCAGGATGCGCCGGCAGGAGATGGGCCAGGGCGCCGCCGGCCGGGCGGCGCGCGAGGGCCGGCTGGTGCGCGTCGCCGATCTCGCGGCGGTGGACGACGAGGCGGCGGCGGTGGCCGAATCCGGCGGCCTCTCCGGCTACGCGGCGGTGCCGCTCCGCGCCCAGCGCGGCGTCGTCGGCGTGCTCGAGATCTACTTCCGCGGCGACCCCCCGGTCGACCCGCGCTGGGAGGTGCTGGCGGCGGCGATCGCCAGCCGCTCCGCCATCGCCGTCGACGCCGCCCAGCTCTTCGAGGAGCTGCGGCGCTCGAACGTCGAGCTGGCGCTGGCCTACGAGCAGACGATCGAGGGCTGGTCGCGGGCGCTCGACCTGCGCGACCACGAGACCGAGGGCCACACCCAGCGGGTCGCCGAGCTGACCGTGCGGCTGGCGCGGCGGATGGGGATCGGCGGCGAGGAGCTGACCCACCTCCGCCGCGGCGCTCTGCTCCACGACATCGGCAAGATGGGCGTCCCCGACCGCATCCTGCTCAAGCCCGACCGGCTGACCGAGGACGAGTGGGCGGTGATGCGCCAGCACCCGCTCTACGCCTACCGCCTGCTGGCCCCGATCCGCCACCTGCGCCAGGCGCTCGACATCCCCTACTGCCACCACGAGCGCTGGGACGGCACCGGCTACCCGCGCGGGCTGGCCGGCGAGGAGATCCCCCGCGCGGCGCGCATCTTCGCCGTCGCCGACGTGTGGGACGCGCTGACCTCCGACCGCCCCTACCGCCCCGCGTGGACCCGCGACGAGGCGCTCGCCTACGTCGCCGAGGGCTCCGGGAGCCTGTTCGACCCGCGGGTGGTCGAGGTGTTCCTGGCGATGGCGGCGGACAGCAAGCTCCCCCGCCCGGCGCCGGTCGAGGACGTCGGCGCCGGCGCGCTGGCCGGCGGCGAGGGGTCCTAGCCCCTCACGGCCCGCTGCGGCTCACCGGCTCGCCCCACAGCTCCTCCCACCACTCGGGCTGGTCCTTCAAGTGGAGGTCGAACCAGGCGAGGATCGTCTGCCACCACAGCACCCGCTTCGGGTAGGTGAGGATCCAGTGCTCCTCGCCCTCGATGCGGATGTACTCCACCTCCTTGCCCAGCACCCGGAGCGCGGCGAACATCTGGTCGCTCTCGCCCGGCGGCACGTTGGGGTCGGCGGTGCCGTGGAGGAGGAGGAGCGGCGTGTCGATCTCCTCGGCGGCGAAGAGCGGGCTCTGCTCGACGTAGACGTCGGGCCGGTTCCACGGGTAGCTCCCGGCCGCCGACACCGCGTTGTAGAGGAAGCCCCACCAGCCCTCGCCCCAGTAGGACGGGATGGCGCTGATCCCGGCGTGCGAGATGGCGGCGGCGAACTGGTCGCTCTCGGTGAGGAGCAGCATGGTCATGAAGCCGCCGTACGAGCCGCCGAAGTTGCCCACCGCCGAGGCGTCGAGGAAGGGATGGGCGGCGAGCACCTCGCGCACCCCCTGCTGGATCTCGCCGCTCACCCGCCGGCCCCAGTCGTTGACGTGACGGGCGGAGAAGCCCTGCCCCCAGCCCACCGCGCCGGACGGCTGGAGCACGTACACCGCGTAGCCCTGCGCCGCCCACAGGTTCTTGGGATAGCGGCCGCCGAAGCTGCGGTCGGTGGGCACCACGCCGCCGTAGTAGTAGACGAGCAGCGGGTACTTCTTCGCCGGGTCGAACTCCAGCGGGTAGTAGAGCCGGCCCTCGATGGTGGTGCCGTCCCCGGTCGTGAAGTCGAAGTCCTCCACCCGCCCGAACCGCACCTGCTCGAAGGCGTCGGCCGCCGGGTCGAGGAGCACCCGCGAGGCCGCCCGCCCCGCCCCCGGCGCCGCGATCGCGAACACCTTCTCCGGCTCCTGGAGCGACGAGCCCCAGTAGGCGAGGGTGGCGGCGTCGTCGGCCAGCGACAGGCCGGAGACGACGTCGATCCCGGTCGCCACCTCCTCGATGCGGCCGCTCGTCGGGTCGAGCCGGTAGATCCGCCCGAAGGTGCGGTCGGCGGCCTGGAAGTAGATCCGCCCGTCGTGCCGCGACCACTCCGCCTGCCCCACCGCCGGGTCGAAGTCGCGGGTCAGCGACCGGGCGCCGCCGCCGTCGCGGTCGAGGAGGTAGAGCTGGTTGTCGTACTCGTTGGGGATCGTCCCCGCCGGCACGTCCTGGCCGATCTCGCCGAAGGCGGACGGCCCGGCGACGACGAGGAGGCGGCTGCCGTCCGGCGAGTATGCCGCGCCGCCCAGCCACGGGACCTTCGCCACCGTCCGCGGCGCCAGCGTGGCGAGGTCGAGCTCGACCAGCTCGCCGACGGTGAACGGCCGCTCGAGGGTGTAGTCGGTGCGGGCGAGGAGGAGGCGCGAGCCGTCCGGCGCCACGTCGAGGAGGTCGCCCGGCCGCACGCCGCCGGTCAGCCGCCGCCTTGCCCCGTCGGCCCGCGACACCTGCCACAGGTAGCCGCGCTGGCGCGAGCCGGCCCAGCGGTCGGGGAGGCTGCGCACCCGCACCGCGCCGCGCTCGTCGTCCTCCTCCTCCTCGGAGATGACGACGAAGAGCGAGCGGGCGTCCGGCGCCCAGCGATGGGACGACAGCCCCTCCACCGCCTCGAGCAGCGGCTCGACGGTGCCGGCGGCGAGGTCGCCGACCCACAGCGTCGAGCGCCCCTCGCCGCCGGCGGTGCGGTAGGCGTAGGCGCGGCCCTCGGGCGCCCAGGCGAAGCCGGACACCGACCCGGGGAAGCGCAGCGCGTCGACCGGCGCGCCGTCCGCCGCGCGCACGATCTCCACCCACTGGCTGCGGTCCTCCGCCGGCACCGCCGGGCGCGCCAGGGTGATCGCCACCAGCTCGCCGTCGGCCGACGCCGCGGCGCCCTGGATCGCCGGCAGGTCGAGGAGGTCGCCGATCGCCACCCCGCGCTCGGGAGAGGTCGAGAGCGCGACGTCGGCGCGGCGCTCCTCGGGCAGCGACAGCGTCGCCTCGACCTCCCAGGGAGCGCCGGCGTCGGGATCGAAGACGGTGACGACGAGGAGCAGGTGCTTGCCGGTGGGGAGCGAGAGGGTCGCCTCGACGGGCGTGCTCTCCGGCTCTTCGTCGTCGGCCGCCTCGTCGCCCTCGTCGGCGCCTTCCTCCTCGCCGTCCTCCTCCCCGTCGCGCGGCGAGGGATCGTCGGCCAGCTCGGTCGGCTCGTCGTCGAGCGCCTCGTCCTCGCCGGTGGCTTCGTCGCCGGCGTCGGCGTCCTCGTCCTCCTCGTCGCCGTCCTCCTCGTCGCCGTCCTCCTCGTCCTCGCCCTCCTCCCCCGCCCCGCCGGCGCCCTCGCCGCTCCCCACCTCCTCGCCGTCGAGGAACACCCGCAGCGGGTGGGCCGACGAGACGGTGAGCGTCGGCGCCAGGAAGCGGTCGGCGTCGACGTAGGCGGCGAGCCAGGCGACCCGCGGCCGCTCGCCGTCGCCGGCGTCGAGGGCGAGGGTGCCGTCGCCGGCGCCGCGCGCCGTCCAGCGCGTCGCCTCGCCGGAGGCCCACACCCGCTCGGCGCCCGCCGCGGGCCACACGCGGTCGTCGGCGCCCAGCTCGCCGGCGGCCGGCAGCAGGTCGGCGGCGGTCAGCTCCTCCGGCACGCCGAGCCCGGTGTCGGCGGCGAACGCCGGCAGCGCCGAGACCACCGGCCCGGCGACCAGCCACTGCTCGACCGCCACCTCGGCCCGCGGACCGTCGTCCTCGGCCGGCTGGGCGGGGACGGCGGCGGCGAGGACGGCGAGCGCGGCGACGGCGGCGAGGACGGGGGCGAGACGGTCGGCGAACGGGAATCGGGACATCGGTTCGAGGCCCTCCGGGAAATCTGTCGGCGAGGTGCGGCCGGCGATCGGCCGCGGGCGATTCTATGCGCGGCCGGAGGAGCCGGCGGTGCGCGCGGTCGACGCGACCTCCGCGCGACCTGTCGCCTTCGCCGCGGGTGCGAACGCCACTTTCGCGCGACGCGTCGCCTTCGCCACCGGTGCGAACGCGCCGTGCGCATTTTTCGCCGCCTTCGCCACCGGTGCGAACGCGCCGTTCGCATTCTTCGCCGCCTCCGCCACCGGTGCGAACGCCCCATCCGCAACGTTCGCCGCCTCCGCCGCCGGTGCGGGCGCAGCGTTTCCGCCGAACGGGCCGTCCTCAGGTGCTGCGAGCTCCCCGTCGGCGCGTGCAGGACCGGGACTTCAGAGCCCTTCCGGCGGCCGCGAGACGATCGTCGGGTCGAGCCCGGCCAGCGTGTAGGGGACGCGCTCCTGGCGCGGGTACCAGTGGCGGCTGTGCTCGCTGAAGCGCTCGGCGCCCTCGTGCCACAGGTAGTGCGAGACGACGATCGACTGCTCGTCGAACTGGATCCAGTTGCAGGAGTTCCGCTGGCGCTCGCCGGCGCGGCCGCGCGCCGAGGTGGTGGTGCCGGCGTGGACGACCACCACCGGCGGCCGCCCCTTGGGATAGAACTCCTCGGAGTTGCCGATGTACGACTGGTGGAGGTGCCCGGAGAGGATGAGGTCGACCCCGACGGTGGAGAACAGGTCCATCGCGTCGTAGGCGTTGGCGAGCACCGTCTGGGTGCCGAAGTTGGGCGGCGGGATCAGGTGGTGGTGGGCGACGATCACCTTGAACATCCCGCGCGGCATGGTGGCGAGGAGCTCGCCGATCTCCATCAGCCGCCGGAGCTTGATCCGCCCTTCCTTCCAGGTCCAGTTGAAGGCGGTGTTGACGCCGACGACGAGGAGCGAGTCGTCGCGGTAGATCGGCTCGAGCTCGTCCGAGAACGAGCGGCGGTAGGCGCCGAAGGGGTCGAAGACGCGCTCCCAGACGCGGTAGAGCGGCACGTCGTGGTTGCCGGGGACGACGACCGTCGGCACCGGGATGGCGTCGACGAAGGCGCGCGCCTGCCGGAACTGCTCGGGCCGGGCGCGCTGCGTCAGGTCCCCGGACAGCACCACGAGGTCCGGCCGCCGCGCCTCGATCATCGCCAGCACGCCCTGCGCCACCCGCGGCCGGTGCGGCGGCCCGAAGTGGACGTCCGAGATGTGGAAGAGCGTCCTCAAGACCAGCGGTCGGCGGCGGGGGCGACGCGCACGGGCCCTACAGCAGGTCCTGCTCGAACAGCGCGTGGACCTTCTGCCCGAGCTGCCCGGTGGCCCATCCGGTCAGCGCGCCGACCAGGAGCGGTCCGCGCTTGAGCCCGAGATAGAAGCCGGCCGCGGCGGCGATCGCCAGCGCCGGCAGCGGATAGCTGCGCACCAGGTGCTCCCAGTCGACCTCGTCGGGCACCAGCTCGCCGACCAGCTCGTCGGCGTGCGGCAGCGACGACTCGCCGGCGCCGTGCGGGCGCGCCGAGGCGCTCCTCTCGCGCTCCGAGGAAGCGGCGCCGGTCGGGGGTCCACCGGGCGACGTGCCCGGACGGGAGGTCTCGCGGTCTCGTTCGATGGTGGTCATTCTCGCCTCCAGTCAGATCGAAGGGGGATCGGATCGCCGCCTGCTGCCGCTACTCGCCGGCGCGGCGCACCAGGAGGCCGATCAGGAAGCCGACGCCGGCGGCGATCAGCACGGCGCGCGCCGGGTTCGACTGCACGAAGTCGTTGACGTCGCCCGACGCCCTGCGCGCCCGCTCCTCGGCCTGCAAGTAGCCCTGGCGCAATGTTTCGCGGTCGACGCCGCGCCCGAAGTCGCGCACCTGCCCGGCCAGCCGCCCGAAGCGCTCCCGCGCCTGGGAGACGCCGCGGTGGTCGCCGCCGCCCGTCTCGTGCAGCGGCCCGTTGCCGCCGTAGGGGTTCTCTTCGCTCATCGCATCTCCTCTCCCTGGCCGCCCCGCGGAGCACCCCGCCGGCGGCGGCCGTTACGCTACCAGAGCGAAGCAGGATCGGTGCCCCGGGGCCCACAGAGTTGACTTTTTCATCGAGTGGTTGACAATAGGAGGAACGAAGATACGCGCGGGACGCGCCGAGGGGCGTGATCTTTTGACATCTCGGGGGCGAGACAGGAGACACTCTCGATGAGAACGAAGAAGATCCTGGCCGGTTTCTTCGCCATCCTGTCGAGCGGCGGTTTCGTCGAGCTGGTGCTGGCCTGCTCGACGACCGCGGATTGCGGCGCGTCGTGCTCGACGCCCGCGGGCTCCTGGGCCACCAGTTGCTCGTCGGGCGAAACCAGTGCCACCTGTACCTGGACCGAGAGCTGCGGCGAGGGCTGCACGCGCACGATCAGTCAGACGCAGAGCTGCCCCGGCAGCGGCCAGGGTCCCACTCCCTTCACCAAGGATCCCTGAGGCGAGGCCGTGAGGACCTCGAACGCACGTCGCTGGACCTGGCTCCCGGTGTTGCTGTTGGTCGTGACGTCGGCGGCGCTCGCCCCGCCGGCCGCGGCCGCGCCGCCGGTGAGCGGATATCAGCTCTCGCCTCGTACGCTCGCCGAGCCGGCATGGGGCGACGCGCTCGCCCTCGGCAGCACCGCGGTCGCCGGGGCGGGAGGGAGCGTGTGGGTGCTCGACGTCGGCCGCGGGCGGCTGGCGCGGTACGACCGGGAGCTGGCGTTGCGCGAGTCGGCGCCGCTGCCCGAGCCGGTCGTGC
>DATABP010000140.1:0-3710 GCA_036259515.1 Thermoanaerobaculia bacterium
GCTCTCCGGCGCGGTGGTCGAGGCGCTCGTCGCCGCGGTCGAGCCGAGGGTCGTCGAGTGGCGGCGGGACATCCACCGACACCCGGAGCTCGGCAACCGCGAGGTGCGCACCGCGGCGAAGGTCGCCGAGCACCTGCGCGCGCTGGGGATCGAGGTGGAGACCGAGGTGGCGCACACCGGCGTCGTCGGCCTCCTGCGCGGCGGGCGCCCGGGGCCGGTGGTGGCGCTGCGGGCGGACATGGACGCCCTGCCGGTGACCGAGCGCGTGGACGTGCCGTTCGCCTCGCGGGCGACGGCGGAGTACAACGGCGAGACGGTGGGGGTGATGCACGCCTGCGGGCACGACGCCCACGTCGCGATCCTGATGGGCGTCGCCGAGGTGCTGGCCGCGCTGCGCGACGAGCTGCCGGGGACGGTGAAGTTCGTCTTCCAGCCGGCCGAGGAGGGGCCGCCCGAGGGCGAGGAGGGCGGCGCCGAGCTGATGGTCGCCGAGGGGGTGCTCGCCGATCCGGCGGTCGACGCCGTCTTCGGCCTCCACATGGCCGCCGACCGCGACGTCGGCACCATCTGGACCCGCCCCGGCGGGCTGATGGCCTCCGCCGACGACTTCCGCATCGTCGTCCACGGCAAGCAGACGCACGGCTCGCGGCCGTGGGCGGGCGTCGACCCGATCGTCGCCTCGGCGCTGATCGTCAACGGCCTCCAGACGATCGTCAGCCGGCAGATGGAGCTGACCGAGAACCCGGCGGTGGTCACCGTCGGCAAGATCGAGGGCGGCGTGCGCTCGAACATCATCCCCGAGCGGGTGGAGATGGTCGGCACGGTGCGCGCGCTCGACGAGGCGATGCGCGAGAAGATCCACCGGCGGGTGCGCGAGGTGGCGACCACCATCGCCGCGAGCATGGGCGCCACCGCCGAGGTGACCATCCCGCTGACCACCGCCTACCCGGTGACCGCCAACGACCCGGCGCTCCTCGCCCGCATGACGCCGAGCCTCGAGGCCGCCGCCGGCGCCGGCAACGTGCGCACGATGAACCCGATCACCGGCGCCGAGGACTTCTCCTTCTACGCCCGCGAGGTGCCGGGGCTGTTCTTCTTCCTCGGCGGCAAGCCGCTCGACGTCCCCGCCGCCGAGGCGGCGCCCCACCACACGCCGGACTTCTTCCTCGACGAGAGCGGCTTCGGCCTCGGCGTCCGCGCGCTGGTGCGGCTGACGCTCGACTACCTGGAGGGGGAGACGGCGGCGGGGACCTGAGAGAAGCCGGCCGGGTCAGACCGCGCGGTCGAGCAGCATCGCCGCGAGGAGCGCCGGCAGGTAGAGCACCGAGGCGAGGAGCAGCCGGCGCGCCGCGGCGTCCGTGCGCGCCAGGGCGAAGGCGCCGCCGGCGGCCAGGTAGGCGAGCGACAGGGCCAGCGCGCCGGCGAAGTAGACCAGCCCGGTCAGCCCGAGCACCGTCGGCAGGAGCGCCACCGGCACCAGCGCGGCGCCGTAGAGGAGCGACTGGCGGCCGGTGCGCACCCCCGACGGATCGTTCACCGGCAGCATCGGCAGCCCGCCGGCGGCGTAGTCGCGCCGGAACATCCAGGCGATGGCCAGGAAGTGCGGGAGCTGCCAGAGGAAGAGGATGCCGAAGAGCACCCAGGCGCCCGGCTCGAGCGCGTCGCGGGCGGCGGTCCACCCCATCATCGGCGGCACCGCCCCGGGCACCGCGCCGACCACCGTGGCGAGCGACGACAGCCGCTTCATCGGCGTGTAGACGAAGACGTAGCCGGCCAGCGTCAGCCCGCCGAGCACCGCGGTCAGGAGGTTCACCGCCGCCGCCAGCCAGGCGATCCCGACGATCGCCAGGAGCACGCCCCACGTGAGCGCCACGTCGGGATCGATCCGCCCGGAGGGCAGCGGCCGGTTCGCCGTCCTCCGCATGCGCGCGTCGATCGACCGCTCGACCACCTGGTTGAGCGCCCCCGCCCCGGCGGCGACCAGCGCCGTCCCCACCACGGTGTGGAAGAGCAGCGCCACGCCGATCGACCCGATCGGCCCCGGCGTCGCCATGATCAGCCCGGTGGCGGCGGTCAGCGCCACCATCAGCGCGATCCGCGGCTTCGTCAGCTCGACGAGATCGCTCGCCAGTGTCCGCCAGGTGACCGCCGGCGGCGCGGCGGCACCGTCGAGAGCGTCCGCCGCAGGCGCGATGTCGAGGCTGTCCAAGGCGTTCGGCGGAGGGGATGCGTTCTGGTGAGGGGTGGCCGGACGGACACGAGCCGTCGTCCGAGCCTGCAACCACAGGGCGGCCGAGCCGGATTCCAACCGCAGCCCGATCCGCCCGGATGCTAGCACCGGACCGGGCGGGGCGGCCCGCCACCCACGGCTCTCCCACTGCCCGCTAACATACCCCCATGACCCGCCCTCCCCGCCCCGCCGCCCCCGCCCTCGCCGCCCTCGCCACCGCCCTCGCCGCCACCGCCTGCGGCGGCGCCGACACCCTCGTCCTCTACTCCCCTCACGGCCGCGAGCTCCTCGCCGTCGTCGAAGAGGCGTACGAGGCCGAGAACCCCGGGCTCGACGTGCGCTGGCTCGACATGGGCAGCCAGGAGGTCTACGACCGGGTGCGCTCCGAGCGCGCCAACCCGCAGGCCGACGTGTGGTTCGGCGGGCCGTCGACCATCTTCGCGCGCGGCGCCGAAGAGGGCCTGCTCGAGGCGTATCGGCCCCCGTGGGCCGACGCCGTCCCCGCCGATCTCGCCGATCCCGACGACCGCTACTTCGCCGTCTACCGCACCGCGCCGGTGCTGATGTACAACGCCCGGGCGGTCACCGGCGACGACGTGCCGCGCGACTGGGAGGACCTCCTCGCCCCGCGCTTCGCCGACGAGATCGTCGTCCGCGACCCCGTCGCCTCCGGCACCATGCGCACCTTCTTCGGCATGGTGCTCGCCCGCGCCGTCGAGGAGAACGGCTCGCCGGTCGAGGGCTTCCGCTGGCTCGCCCGCCTCGACGTGGCGACCAAGGAGTACGTCCTCAACCCGGCGCTGATGGTCGAGAAGCTCCAGCGGCAGGAGGGGCTGGTCACCGTGTGGGAGCTGACCGACGCGCTGTGGCAGGTGGAGCGCGGCACGCCGTTGACCTACGCCTTCCCCACCTCCGGCACCCCGATCATCGCCGACGCCGTCGGCCTCGTCGCCGGCGCCCCGCACGCCGACGCCGCGCGCCGCTTCATCGACTGGATCGGCGGCGTCGAGGCGCAGCTCCTCGCCGCCGAGCGCTCCTTCCGCCTCCCGGCGCGGAACGACCTCCCCCGCGAACGCATGCCGGCCTGGACCGCCGAGGTGATCGACGCCATCGTCCCCGCCGACGTCGACCGCGCCCTGATCGCCCGCTTCGGCGACGACTGGATGCGCACCTGGGACCGCCAGATCCGCGGCCAGGGTGCCCGCTACCTGGCGGAGACCGCCCCGCAGGACGACTCGGACTAGGGGGTTCGCTCCAGGGGGTTCGCTTTTCGTCGTTCTTCTTCTTCCTTCTGCAGACGGCGATGCCCGCCGAAGTCACCCTCGGCGGGCATCGTCAGCACAGGGGGCGGGGCGACCCGGCTCCCGGGGCCTTGGAGGGCCGCGCACTCACGATCGCGCCGCCGTGCACTCCGGCCTGCGCGGCCCGATAGAGCCGGCGCCTCCCCCTCATCCACCGACCAGCGCCGGCGTGCCCCGGG
>DATABP010000141.1:0-1971 GCA_036259515.1 Thermoanaerobaculia bacterium
CACACGTGCCACCTGGCCCCCGGGTTGGCGGCCAGCAGCCGCTCGATGGCGGCGACCAGCGTCGGCGAGGAGACGGCGCCGGTGAGCACCCGCACCCCCGAGCCGGCGCCGCCGGCGGCGAGCGCGCGCTGGGCGTTCATCCGCGCCGACAGCTCGGCGGTGAAGGCGTCCCAGGTCGACACCCGACCGAGCCGGCGCACGGTGTCGAGCCGGTGCGGGTCGTAGAGGTCGAGCACCGAGGCCTGGGCGAAGGCGTCGGTGGCGCCGAGGCTCGCCGGGTGCTCGGGGTTGCCCTCCACCTTGGTCGGCCGCCCGAGGTGGCTCTCGACCAGCACCCCGCGGCCGTAGCCGGCGAGCGTGTGCGTGGAGGCGAAGAAGAGCGGCTTCCCGGGGACCACCCCCTCCGGCATGTCGACGTAGGGGACGATGCGCTCCGCCGGCTGGCGCACGCAGCCGGCCAGCCCGCCCAGCGCCAGCGAGGCGGCGGAGAGCTGGAGGAAGCGCCGCCGGGAGACGTCGCCGCCCTTCCACTCCGACGCCTGGCGCGGAAACTCGCGGTGCAACATCTCCACGAATTCCGGCGTGTCGGAGAGCTCCTCGAGGCTCCGCCACAGCTCGCGGCCGGACGTGCCCGCCAGCTTGCCCGCGAGCCGCTGCCGCAGCGCGGCGTAGTCGACCGTCGACGGGGCGGCGGGCGCGGCGCCGGCGGCGGCCGGGGCGGACGGGTTCAGCACCTTCAGTCGGCTCATCGTTCGCGTCCCGTCGCTCACCGGTGGCAGACCGAGCAGTAGGTCAGGCTCTGGATCTCGTACTCCTCGACCAGCCGCGGCCCGAGCACCTCCTGCGGCAGCGGCGGCTGCCAGCCGAAGGTGAAGACCTCCTCCTTGGGGCGGACGAAGCGCGCCGGGTCGCGGTGGCACTCCAGGCACCACGCCATGGTCAGCGGCGCCTCCTGCACCATCAGCGGCATCTGGTCGACGCGGCCGTGGCAGCTCTCGCAGCCGATCCCCTTGGCGACGTGGATCGAGTGGTTGAAGTAGACGAAGTCGGGCAGATCGTGGACCCGCTGCCACTGCAGCGGCACGCCCTCGCGATAGGCGGCGCGCACCGGCTCGAGCAGCTCGGCGTTGGTCCAGATCTCCTTGTGGCAGTTCATGCAGGTGGCGATCGGCGGGATGCCGGCGAAGCTCGAGGTCTCCACCGAGGTGTGGCAGTAGCGGCAGTCGATGCCCAGCCCGGCCACGTGGTGGTCGTGGCTGAACGGCACCGGCTGGTTGAGCACCACCCCCTCGCCGGTCACGTACCCGGAGGTGTTGAGCAGCGTCCCGATCCACGCCACCCCGGCCAGGAGCAGCAGGATGGCGAGCAGGCTCACCCGGGCGAGGGCGTTCGAGCTGCGAGGGAAGAGCTGCGGCATCAGCGAGACCTCTCGGGAACGGACGGCCGGTCGGAGACGGAGAACCGGGGGACCCGGCGGGGCGGCCGCTGGTGAAACTCTCGCTTGTGAAACTCTTCACAAGCGGCCGCGGCCGATCCTAGCGCTTGCCGCTCCGCGGCGCAAGGCACCGGCGGGCAGCAGGCGGCGGCGCCCCGGGAGCGGGGCCGAGGAAGCTCGTCCATGGTCGCGAAGCCGGCGTCTCCCCAGCGACGCCGGCCGCGAATCGCTTGCAAGTCCCCCGCCGAGCGCGGGTTGCGGCCGCGGGCACCGCGCGCCGCGTCGCGGCGGCCGGGAGAACGGCGAAATCGGCCGCTGCGCCTCGGGTTCGGCCGGCGCCGCGCTCCGCCCGGCCGTCCTCCGCCGATCGGAAGGCGCGCACGCACCGGTGTAGAGAGCGCCCGGCGCCGACCTCGGCCGCCTCCGCGGTAACATCGCTCTCCCACCACCCGGGAGGATCGAAATGACGCCGCACCCGTTCCGCCGGCTCCGCCGCGCCGTGCCCGCCCTCGCCGCCGCCGCGGCCGCCGCCCTTC
>DATABP010000142.1:0-3189 GCA_036259515.1 Thermoanaerobaculia bacterium
TCGCGAGGCGGCCCGCACCTCGCTCGTCTACTTCGGCCAGCTCTCCGACTTCCAGCTCGCCGACGAGGAGTCGCCGGCGCGGGTGGAGGTCGTGGACCCGCTTTCGACGCCGCTCAACCTTCCCTTCGGCTCGGCGTGGCGTCCCTGGGAGGCGCTCAACCCGCAGATCGACGACGCGATGATCCGCCAGCTCAACCGCTTCACCGCGACCAGCCCGGTCGCGGCGGGCAACGGCTCGCGGCGGGCGATGGACTTCACGATCAACACCGGTGACGCGGCCGACAGCCAGCAGCTGAACGAGACGCTCTGGGTGCGGACCCTGCTCGAGGGCGGGACCCTGGATCCGAACAGCGGCGTCAACAAGGCCGGCTACCTGCACGCCCTCTGCCCCAACCTGCTGGTTCCGGGCGCCGCGGAGGCGGCCCGCTACACCGGCGTGCAGGACTACGACGACTACGTCGAGGGGCCCTACCCCGAGTTCTACGACCCCGACGTGCCGGCCGGCCCTCACTCCGCCTGGCCGAAATACCCCGGTCTGCTCGACCGCGCGCAGCAGCCGTTCGCGGCCGCCGGCCTCGACGTCCCCTCCTACGTCGCCTTCGGAAACCACGACGCCCTCGTCCAGGGCAATGCCGCCGCCAACGCCGCGTACGAGCAGGTTGCAACCGGCTGCTTGAAGCCGATCGGACCGGTCTCCAACCCCGAAAACGCCCAGGGCCTGCTGGGCTCGCTGCTCAACCCGACGACTCTCCTCACCACGCTGCTGACGAGCCCGCAGAATTTGATCCTCGTCCCCGGCGACCCGAAGCGGCAGTTCGTCTCCAAGCCGCAGTACAAGGACATCTTCAGGGCCGGCACGCAGTCCGACGGCCACGGCTTCGACTTCGTCGACCCCGCCGAGGAGGCCGCCTCCAAAGGCGCTGCCGGCTACTACTCGTGGAACCCGACGCCGGGGACGCGCTTCATCTCCGTCGACACGGTCGCCGAGGCCGGCACGATCGTCACCGCGACCGGCAACTCCACGTCCGACGGCAACATCGACCACCCCCAGTTCGAATGGCTGCGCGGCGAGCTGGAAGCGGCGACGGCCGCCGACGAGCTGGTCGTCCTCTTCAGCCACCACGCGCCGGAGAGCCTGACCGCCGACGCCGCCGACGAGCTGGCGCCTCCCTGCCTGCTCGCCGACGCGCACGGGCACGACATCAACCCCGGCTGCGACCTCGACCCGCGCAGCTCGCAGCCGATCCACCTGCAGGCAGACATGGTCAACCTCCTGCACCAGTTCCCGAACGCGATCGCCTGGGTCGCCGGCCACTCGCACGACAACGTCGTCAACCCGTTCCCGAATCCCGCCGGCAGCGGCGGCTTCTGGAGCATCCGGGTCGCCGCCGAGGCCGACTGGCCGCAGCAGAGCCGCCTGCTCGAGGTCTTCGACAACCAGGACGGCACGCTCTCGATCTTCGGCACCGTGCTCGACCACGCCGGGCAGTCCGCGGCGCCGCCCCCGGGCACCCCCGGGAGCGCCATGGACCTCAACGACCTGGCCTCGGCCGGCCGGACGATGTCCTTCAACGACCTCCAGTCGGGGGCGCCGGCCGGCGAAGGCCAGCCCGACGACCGCAACGTCGAGCTGCTGCTCGACGATCCGCGCTCCTAGCTCCGGGTCAGCGTCGCAGGGACAGCGCCACTCTTCTGGTCGCCGCCTCGCCGCCGGCGTCGGTTGCCCTGCCGACGATCACGAGCCGGAGCGCGCGCAGCCGCCGCAGGACCCTGCGCCCCCTCGGTGAGAGCTCCAGGGCCACGGCTCTCTCGCCCGGGGCGCCGAAGCGAACCGCCTCGGGCGTGAAGAGCGCGACGAAACGCAGCCGCGGCTTGCGGCCCGCACGGGCTTTCAACCGGGTCCCGCCGGTCAGCGTCACCTGCGCCGCCTCACTGACCCGGGTGGCGACGACGAGCTTGCCGGTCCGCAGCAACTCGGGCAGCGAGCTCTCCTCGGTGCCGAGGGAGATTCGCATCCGAGCAGGTGGCTCGCCGGGATCGCTGGGCGGCACTTCGGGAGCGGGCGGCCACGGCGACGCCGGGACCACCCGGTAGCCGATCGAAGCGCTGCCCGTCATGCCGGTTTTGGAGACGGCGGTGACCGTGTAGGTGTGGAGGCCCGCCGTCGAGGTCTCCAGGTGGCCGAGACCGCCGTTTTTGGTCTTTGCGCCGCTCGAGTCCTCGCAGGAGGCGAGGCCGGTTCCCCCCGCGCCCTCGCTGCACGAGAAGGCCGTCCGCACCCACTGCCCGACCACGTAGGTGCCGCCCGCGGACGGCGCGACGATCGAGGCGGAGGGAGGCACCGCGACCCGGAGGGTCGCTTTAGCGGTGGCGTAGCTGCCGGAGGGATCTGCCACCCGGAAGGTGAAGGAGTCGCCGCCGGCGTAGGAGTCGGCGGGCGCATAGGTGAACGATCCGTCCCCGTCCAGCGCCAAGGCGCCGTGCGCAGGCGGGCTGACGACGGTCGCCGTGAGCGGCACGCCAGCGGGGCCGACGGCGCCCGACAGGACCCCCGAGGCGACAGGCACGTCGAGCTGCTGGTTCCGCCCCGTCGTGTAGCTGCGATCGGCCGCCTGGATCGGGTTCGAGTAGGCGATCAGGACCTGCCCGTCGCCGATCCGCACGCCGCCCGCGAACTCGGCCGAAACCCCAGGCGCGGCGTAGCTCGAGCCGCCGCCACCGCCGCCGGCGCCCGCCGAGTTGCCGCAAGCGTCGCTGGCGCCTCCACCGCCCTGCCCGCCGCCGACGTAACCGCCGCCACCTCCGCCGCCGGCGCCGGGGGCGCCGCCGCCGCCCGCCAAGCTGCTGCCCGCGGCCCCTGAGGAGCCGGCGGAAGCGCCGCCGCCGCAGGCGGTGGTGCCGGTGAGCTGACCCCCGTCCCCGCTCGCCCCGTCGCCGCTGCCGCCGGAGGCGCCGCCGGCGCCTCCACCGAGCGTCGCTCCGTGCGCATCGAGGTCACGGCCGGTGCGACCAAACGTGGCTGAGAGCCCTCCCTGTCCGCCCGAGCCGACGAACCCTTCCTGGGTCGTCCCGTTCGGTCCCAGGCCCCTGCCGCCACCGCCACCGGCGAGCAGCATCAGCGTCGAGCCGGCCTCGACCGAGCTGTAGCCGCCGCCGCCGTCGCCGAGCGTGCCGTCGCCCGCCCCCCCC